>NZ_PNDJ01000070.1:0-22900 GCF_005887255.1 Pseudoalteromonas sp. S1609
AACCAGCCCGAAACCTAAAGCCGCACTGGAATATATAAGTACTGCATTTATTATTTTAGTTGATAGCTGATAGCTGATAGCTGATAGCTGATAGCTGATAGCTGATAGCTGATAGCTGATATCTAATTTCTTTTATTTTAGCTACAATGCGCAGCCATCAATTTATAGGTAAATACCCACAGTGACCCAGAGTTTAAAAAATTCAGTTTTAGCATTACGTGCCCAGCAAATAAGTGAATCTCGACGTGAGTTTAATGCCCGTGGTGGAAAAATGGATCGCTGTGAGCAATGCCTAATTGCCAAGCATTACTGTATTTGTGAGGGCGCTGAGTACGCAAGCTGCAACGCTGCGGTATGTTTACTTATGTATCACAATGAAAGTTTTAAACCGTCTAATACAGGGCGTTTAATTGCTGAAATTATCCCTGATAATCATGCGTTTCGTTGGGATAGAACCTCCCCAGATCCTGCTTTATTAGCATTATTGAATAATGATAAATATCAGCCTTTTGTGATTTTTCCGGCTGAAGATGTTGAAACTGATAGGGTGGTAACCCAGGTTGAAACGCATGCAGGTAAACAGCCATTGTTTATATTTTTAGATGGTACATGGCGAGAAGCTAAAAAAATGATTCGTAAGAGTCCTTATTTAGATAACTTACCTGTGCTTTCTATTACCGCAGAAAAACTCTCTGATTACCGATTACGTGTAGCGCCTCATGCTCATCAATTAGGTACGGCAGAAGTGGCTATTATGGTATTAGCATTGGCTGGTGAAGTTGATGCGAGCACTAAATTAGAACAGCATTTTATTAAGTTTCGCGACGCTTATTTACTTGGTAAGCGTAACAAAGGCAGGCCCGAATAAAGTGCAGGGTATTAATACGAAAAAGCTGAATTTGACGCTTGAGTATAGCCTAAACATATATAATTTGGCTGACCGCTGACTTTCAGGCAAAAGAAAAGCGCGAACCATCTCTAGTCGCGCTTGCGGAATCTTCTAACTTTGTTGCATCCTGCAATTGAACCTAATCAACTCCAATTTTTACGATCCGTGTTATTACAATATTACTTTCTAGTTCTATGTAATATAGGCTATCCGGGCCTGTCTCCATAAATCCCTAAAACATCCTGTAAGGTAAAATCTATTACCAATCCTTATTGCACATCCGAGTGCATTCCCTTTGTTACCATTCCGTTGTGTTGCCTTTAAGGCCTGTCCTTTTTGTTCCCTATCCTTTATAAACAACTATTCCGCTGTTGTTATCCATTATGCATCATCCTGATGCTATCCCTTGTGCAACAATCCATTGCGATACTCATCCTGAGCCTGTCCTTAAATCCCTGTTATCCTAAAAACCAAACCTTGGTATTCGAGTAGTTAATCCGTTTCCATTTACTCGGTAAGCGTCGTTGCTTATTTATGGGTTAATTATAGAGAGTGATTTGCAGTAAATGTAGGATAAAACCGCTTATGGTTTATGTTCTTACAAATGAAATATTTATAAATTACTTAAAATACAATGGCTTGCTGTATTTGTGGGGTGTTATGCAGGGTGTTTTTACTCATTTACTGCCATAAGCGTAAGAGATATCTTACAAGGGTTTTCTTTTTTGGGCGTATTTATCACTAAGTAATTATATAAAGTGTGCACTTTTTAGTTCATCGCGGTAAAATTAATGATAATAATTATTAGTCAGGTAAGAAAATATGAAAAAAACACTAGCGCTTGTTGTTGGGTTAATTATCTCAGCACCTGCTGTTGCAACCGATGTTGTGAATATTTACTCATTTAGACAACCTTTTTTAATTAAACCTATTTTAGATGATTTTACACAGCAAACAGGCATTAAAACTAATGTTGTGTTTGCTAAAAAAGGCCTAATCGAGCGTGTTAAGCGTGAAGGCAAGCACAGCAAAGCAGATTTAGTATTAACGTCTAACTTTAGTGCGTTAATTCAATTAGAAGAGCTAAAGCTAACGCAAACTATTGATAGCGAGAAGGTTAATAAGAATGTGCCGGCTGCATTTCGTGATGGCGATGGTCAGTGGGTGGCGCTCACTAAGCGAGTGCGTAATGTTTACTCTTCAAAAGAGCGTTTAGGTCCATTACCTGAGCTGAGTTATGAAGATTTAGCCGAACCTGAATATAAAGGTCAAATTTGTACTCGCTCTGGTAAACACCCTTATAATTTAGGGTTAGTGGCTTCTATGATTGCTCATCATGGTGAAGTCCAGACTAAAACATGGCTTGAGGGTGTAAAAGCTAATTTAGCGCGTAAGCCGCAGGGAAATGACCGTGCGCAAGTGAAAGCCGTTAAAGAAGGTTTATGTAATTTAGCTTTAGGTAACAGTTACTACTTAGGTAAAATGTTGCAAGATGAAGCGCAAAAACCGTGGGCAGATGCGGTTAATATTAATTTTCCAAACCAAACTAACCGTGGTTCGCATATTAACGTATCGGGTGCGGTAATTACTAAGTATGCTAAAAACCCTGAAAATGCCTTGAAACTTATAGAGTATATGACCGACAATAAGGCGCAAAATATGTATGCCTCGCTCAATATGGAGTACCCGGTCAAGCCAGGTGTTAAGCTTTCAAGTTTGGTTGCATCATGGGGAAGCTTTAAGGAAGACAGCTTACCGCTTGATGAAATTAGCAAATATCGTCCATTAGCCCTTAAGCTAATTGATGAGGTGAAGTTCGATCTTTAATGACTTATAAATTTCAGCTGTCGAAGTGGCAGCTTATTGCGTGGTCGACGGGTTTATTACTGTCGACCCCGTTGTTTTTTCTACTAGTAGAATCTTTACAAGGCGACTCAGAGGTATTTACCCACCTGTGGAATACCGTGCTGTGGGACTATATAAGTAATACCGTATTGCTGGTTTTAGGTGTAGGGTTACTTAGCTGCCTGATTGCGTTGCCACTGGGTTGGCTCACCGCTTATTGCCGTTTTCCTGGCAAACAACAGTTTGAATGGGCACTGATGCTGCCACTTGCCATGCCTACCTATATTATTGCTTATGTGTACACGGATTTACTCGACTACGCGGGGCCGATACAAATAACACTAAGAGAATGGTTTGGTTGGCAATCACCCAACGATTACTGGTTTTTTGATATACGCACTTTGCCAGGGGCTATCATCATGATTGCGCTGGTACTCTACCCGTATTTATATTTAATTTTTAAGACCGCACTACGTGAACAATCCTTTAAATTAGTTCAAGCAAGCCAATTAATGGGATTAAGTGCATGGAAAAGCTTTTTTAAAGTAAGCCTAGTGCTTTCTCGTGGCGCTATTGTTGCGGCACTTGCTTTGATCAGCATGGAAACGATGGCTGATTTTGCTACCGTTAGCTACTTTGCAGTCAGTACATTAACCACCGCAGTATACGATACTTGGTTTGGTTATTACTCATTAACTGCAGCAGCAAAAATTTCAGGGGTGATGTTGTTACTGCTATTCTTAGCATTGATCACCGAGCGTTTTAGCCGTCGTAACCAAGCTGTATTTGAGCGTCAGTCAAGTGTGAACAGTGAGGCGCTTTATATTCTTAAAGGTAAGTCTGCATGGTTAGCAACGGGGTTTTGTAGCTTTATTTTAATAATCTCATTTATTATTCCCATGGTTGTTTTGCTCAAGTATGCAATCACGTATTTTGATCAAGCGTGGAGTAGTGAATTTTTTAGCTATGCATGGCAAAGTTTGAAAGTGGCCGCAGTAGTGAGTGTAGTGACTATTGTTTTGAGTGTTTTAGTGGTGTTTTATCAGCGCATTGCAAAACAAGCAAACCCACTTATACCTGGGCGCTTAGCAAGTACCGGGTATGCACTACCTGGGACAGTATTAGCTATTGCTGTATTGTTGCCACTCACCCTATTAGAAAATACTATTAACCGCATTCTGACTCCTTATAGCTTAGATATTGGTTTATTACTTACTGGTAGTTTACTAACGATTATCTTTGCTTATATTGTGCGTTTTTACGCAGTTGCTCATGGTGCTATAGAGTCGAGCTTTTCACGTATTAGCCCCTCGCTTGATATGGCAAGTCAGTCAATGGGGAAAAGCCAAGGCCACACATTACGCTTAGTGCATTTGCCTTTATTACGCCGAGGCTTATTAACCGCTGGTTTATTGGTATTTATTGAGTGTATGAAAGAGCTGCCCGCAGCCTTACTGCTAAGGCCTTTTGATTTTGAAAGTTTAGCTACGCACGTGTTTCAATATGTTAGCGATGAACAATTAGAGCTGGCCTCCATATCAGCTTTATTTATAGTGGTGGTAGGTTTTATTCCGTTATATTTTATTAACCGTTCAATGGAGCAACGTAGTTAAATGAGTAGTTTGATTTTACAAGGTGTGAGCTATGCATATAACGGGACTAAGGTTGTAGATGATTTAGACTTAACCTTAGGTAAAGACGAAATAGTGTGTTTACTCGGTGCCAGTGGCTGCGGCAAAACCACCACGCTTAAAGCCATTGCAGGGTTAATTGAAGCCAAACAAGGACAGGTATTTATTGATGGTAAGTTAGTCAGTGACGCCAATACGTTTGTGTCACCAGAGCATCGTAATATTGGCATGATGTTTCAAGATTACGCATTATTCCCACATTTAACGGTGGCGAATAATATTGGCTTTGGTCTAAGCGGTATGAGCAAAACGGATAAACAGGCTCGTGTGGATGAAATGTTAAAACTTGTGCACTTGGTTGGCTGCGCGGATAGATATCCACATCAACTCTCTGGTGGTCAACAGCAGCGGGTAGCGATTGCGCGTGCATTAGCTTATAAACCCAGCTTACTATTGTTAGATGAGCCGTTTTCTAATATTGATACCCAAGTCCGCTTTGAGTTAATCGCCGATATTAGGCGTATTATTAAAGCTCAACAAGTGTCGGCAGTATTTGTTACTCACTCAAAAGAAGAGGCGTTTGCATTTTCAGATACACTTGCTGTTATGCACCAAGGTAAAATTGCGCAGCAAGGAACGCCAGAGCAGCTTTTTGCTAAACCAAGTTCAAAGGAGGTTGCAGAATTTCTGGGTCAGGGCATATACTTAAGCGCAACTGCATTAACAGCCACTGAATATGAAACGCAGTTTGGTGTGGTTAAATCAATACTGCCACAGCAACACGCAGTGGCTGAAAAGGGGGTTATTTATGTGCGTCCACACCAGCTTGAGCTTGCCAGTTGTAACAATAACGAACTGCTGCAGTGTGAGTGCGTTACAATACTAAGTAGTCGTTTCATCGGCTCTGCCTATGTATACACTGTGGTTATTGCTGAACAAGAAATAGAAGTTGCAGCTCAGTATGGCCAGTCATTTGAAATTAATGAACAGGTTATAATAAAAATAAAACCGCACACTGTGAATTTTTTTGAATCGTAATTAATCACTGTGTTTTGCTCTAAAAAGTAAGGAATAACAATGGTGCAAGCGCAATCAGGGATTTGTGCTGAAGCAAACTTACACGGTTTGCACTTATTTTTTAATGTACTTGACGGTCACGACGAATCACTTCGCGCTAAGCTTAAAAAAGTGAGCGATATTGAAGATGAGTTTAGTGATCAGTTTTCTGAATCTATGCTTTCTTGCATGGTGGCAATTGGTGCGCAATATTGGCCACATATTTTACCTGACTTCATGCCAAGTGAGCTGCAAAGCTTTCCTAATATTACCCATAGCGACTTTGTTATGAGTGCAAGGCCATGTGATTTGTTTGTGCAAATCCGCTCAGACAGAGAAGACGTGAATCATTTGTTTGCACTACAAATACTCAAACTATTCACCCCTGATGTTGAGCTGGTGGAGCAAATTCGTAATTTTCGTTTTTTAGATGGCCGTGATTTTAATGGCTTTATCTATGCGGGAGATACTCCCCATGGCCGTCAAAAACGTGTAACGGCGTTAGTAAACAAACCGGATAGTTTTGAAGACCAAGGTAGTTACATTCATGTGCAGCGCTTCAAACATGACTTGAGCTTGTGGCAGCATTTGTCATTACATGAACAAGAGCAAATAATGGGTCGCACACGCCTTGATAATACCTTACTCAGCCCCGCACTTGAAAGCAGTCATGCGACCCGCAGTGAATTAAAAGACGAACAAGGTCAGGCACTGTTACTTAACCAAAGCATGCCTTATGGCGATGTGTATGAGCAAGGTATGTTAGTGATCACGTGCTCTGCTAAAGGGGATGCATTCGAAAAAGTGCTAACTAGCCGGTTAGGGCAGGGAGAGAATTATGATCACTGGCTTGATTTTACTCAGGCGGATATGGGCTCTGCATTTTTTGCCCCCTCAGTACGATTTTTAAAGCAGTTATAACAATTACAAAACGGCTATACATTATTCATAGCCGTTTTAATTACAGCGTCAGTGATTAAACCGTATCAAATAAAATACGAACACGCTCTAGTGTGAGGTCTATTTCTGAGATCTTAGCTGGTGCTATAAAAATAGTATCATCGCCGGCAATAGTGCCTAAGACGCCATCAGCTTTGCCTAATGAGTCAAGTAAACGCGCAATGAGTTGAGCAGCTCCAGGACTGGTGCGAATAATAATCATCATTTCGTTATGCATAATATCAATAACGAGCTGGCGCAACGGGCTCTTAGCGGTTGGTACCCCCATTTCAGCGGGTAAACAATATACCATTTCTTGTTTTGCATTACGGGTGCGTACCGCGCCAAACTTACTTAACATTCGCGACACTTTACTTTGGCTAATATTATCAAAGCCTTGTTCTTTTAACGCATCAACTATTTCGCCTTGTGAGCCAAAGTTTTCTTCTTTTAAAAGTGCTTTAAAGGCTTTAACCAATGCTTCTTGTTTATCTTGTGGTTGCATAGTGTCTAATTAGTTATGTAATAGATACTGCAAATTCTACACAAAAATGCATAATTATGCAGCAGATGTTTGCTTAAGTTGCCATTTTGCTGCGTTTAAACAGCAAAGTTTACAACTATGGTCGAAAATATAGCTAAAATAAGCAGGATAAATTTGTTTTTAGTCGTTAATTTCTTTATCTTATGAACCACAAATATTTCCTACCTCAAATCACGGAGAATTCCAATGAAAGTTGCTGTATTAGGTGCTGCAGGCGGTATCGGTCAAGCGTTGTCTTTATTATTAAAAACAGGCTTACCAGCTGGCTCTGAATTATCACTATATGATGTTGCGCCAGTAGTTCCTGGTGTTGCTGTTGACCTTTCTCACATCCCAACAGATGTTAAAGTTGCAGGTTTTGGTGCAGACGATTTAGATAAGGCACTAACAGGCTGTGATATCGTTCTTATTCCAGCGGGTATGCCACGTAAGCCTGGTATGGATCGTGCTGATTTATTTAATGTTAACGCTGGTATCATCAAAACATTAGCAGAAGGCATTGTTGCTAACTGTCCTAAAGCGCTTGTGGGTATTATTACTAACCCAGTTAACGGTACTGTACCAATTGTTGCTGAAGTATTTAAAAAAGCAGGAACTTACGATGCTAAGCGTGTATTTGGTATTACAACACTCGATGTGATCCGTTCAGAAGCGTTCATTGCTGAGCTTAAAGGCGTTGACGTAGCAAGCGTTAAAGTTCCAGTAATTGGTGGTCACTCAGGTACAACTATTCTACCGTTACTTTCTCAAGTTGAAGGTGTTACTTTCACTGATGAAGAAGTGGCTGCACTGACTCCACGTATCCAAAATGCGGGTACTGAAGTAGTTAATGCTAAAGCGGGCGGTGGTTCTGCAACATTATCAATGGGTGCTGCTGCTGCACGTTTTTGTATGTCTTTAGTTAAAGGCTTACAAGGTGAAGACGTTGTAGATTATGCATACGTTGCTGTTGAAAATGGTGATGCAGAGTACTTCGCACATCCAGTACGTTTAGGTAAAAATGGCGTAGAAGAAATTCTTTCTTACGGCACACTAAGCGCATTTGAAGAGCAAGCAAAAAATGACATGCTTGAAACTCTGAAAAAAGACATTAAAGAAGGTGTTGATTTTATGGCGTAATAGCCAAAATTAACCCATAAAAAAAGCCTGCATTTGCAGGCTTTTTTATTGCTCGGAATTATCTACACAGTATAACTTAGTGGTCGCGATCAACCGCTATTCTAGCTAAGCTAATTAATGCTTGCTTGTAATTCGACTCAGCTAAGCAATCTAAACAAGCAATCGCTTTCTCTGCTTCTTGCTCTGCTTTTTGCATAGTGAACTCAAGGGCATTGGTATGTTTAAGTGCAGCGAGTATCTCATCTAGATGCGCCATACCATTACAGTGCTCTATTGCATCTCTTATTAACTGTGTTTGATGCTCGCTACCGTGTTGCATGGCATAAATTAGTGGTAATGTAGGTTTGCCTTCAGCTAAGTCATCACCAATGTTTTTACCCAGTTGGTCGGCATCGGCGTTGTAATCTAAAACATCATCCACCAACTGAAAGGCAGTGCCTAAATGCATACCGTACAAATTGAGTGCGTTTAATACACTGTCATCTTGCTCAGTTATAATGGCAGCTAGCCCGGTTGCAGCTTCAAATAACTTAGCGGTTTTAGAGTAAATAACCTGCATATAACTGGCTTCAGTAGTATCTGGGTCATTACAGTTCATTAATTGCAGCACTTCGCCTTCAGCAATAATATTGGTTGCATCGGCCAACACTTGCATTATCTGCATTTTACCAAGGCCTACCATTAGCTGAAACGAGCGAGTATAAATAAAGTCTCCCACGAGGACACTTGCGGCATTACCAAACTCGGCATTTGCTGTGGGTGTGCCACGGCGCAAGTTAGATTCATCTACCACATCGTCATGTAAAAGCGTTGCGGTATGAATAAATTCAATAATTGTTGCTAGCGTAATGTGATCTTTGCCTTGGTAACCTAGCGCTTTAGCCGCCAAAATAGCTAACATGGGGCGAACACGTTTGCCACCGCTGTTAACAATATACAAACCAAGTTGATTAACTAACGCCACATCTGAGCGCATTTGCGCATGTATTAGTTGATTGACGTCATTCATATCGCTTTCGATTAACGCCTGGATAGCTTTTATATCCATTGATCTCCGAGCCAATTTTAATGTGTGAACGGCGCAGATTGTACAACAAAAAACGCATCAGCTCGATATTTTGTGATGATTCCTTAAAAAAACACCCTTAAGTAGGTTAAATGACCTATTAACTAGCTGAATAAATGATTAAACGGCGTGGTTTAATTTTGAATCACCCCTGGCGGTTAATTGAACTACATGGGCTTGCTTTGTTATTACAAATTTATTTTCTGTAACCGTTAAAAAGCGCTTGGCAAAGGGGGATTTTCATATAAAATAGGGGAAATATTGAATTGCCCTCAATGTAGCTACTTTTTATTCATTTAATTATAAAAATAGGCTTGCTAGTTATTTCGCGTTAGCGTAAACTTCGCGCCCTATCGAAGAATATTTTAGTTGCGCCGATTTGAGGGTGCACAGACGGAGTTAATTATGTACGCGGTTTTCCAAAGTGGTGGTAAACAGCATCGTGTGACTGAAGGTCAAACGATTCGTCTTGAAAAATTAGACGTTGAAACTGGTGCGGCAGTGGAGTTTGATTCAGTACTTTTAGTTGCTGATGGTGAGAAGATCGAGATTGGTGTACCGTTCGTAAACGGTGGTAAAGTAACAGCTGAGGTTGTTTCACACGGTCGCGGTGAGAAAATTAAGGTTGTTAAATTTAGACGCCGTAAGCATTCTCGTAAGCAAATGGGCCATCGTCAATGGTTCACTGAAGTTAAAATCACTAGCATTAGCGCTTAATTAGAGGTACTTAGAAATGGCACATAAAAAAGCAGCTGGTAGTACTCGTAACGGTCGCGATTCAGAAAGCAAACGCCTAGGTGTTAAGCGTTTTGGTGGCGAATCAGTTCTAGCGGGTAGCATCATTGTTCGTCAGCGTGGAACTCGTTTCCACCCAGGCGCAAACGTAGGTATCGGTAAAGACCACACTATCTTCGCAAAAGCAGATGGTAAAGTTCAGTTTGAACAGAAAGGTCCTTTAAACCGTAAATACGTAACTATCGTAGCTGAGTAATCAGTAAGGTAGTTAAAAACCCCGCCTTTGCGGGGTTTTTTGTTTTAAGCAGTTCTAAATATATACCCAAGTGTTTTTATGCTCAGTGTGCTCTATAGGCCACTTAGGTATATAATAGAGTTATTAACAAGCCAATCCCTAAAGTGAGTAATCATGAAGTTTGTAGATGAAGTAGAAATTCGCGCAGAAGCTGGTGACGGTGGCAGCGGCATCGTGTCTTTTCGTCGTGAGAAATATGTTCCAGATGGTGGACCTGATGGCGGTGACGGTGGAGACGGTGGTAGTGTTTATCTACAAGCTGATGAAAACTTAAATACCCTTATTGACTATCAATTTGAGCGTTTTCATAGAGCAGAACGTGGTACTAACGGTCAAAGCCGTAATTGTACCGGTAAAAAAGGTGAAGATCTGATTGTAAAAGTGCCGGTAGGTACACGTATCATTGATGTTGATACGCAAGAATCATTAGGGGATTTAACCCAAGATGGTCAACGAATTGTGGTTGCAAAAGGCGGTTTCCATGGCTTGGGGAATGCGCGTTTTAAATCAAGTACTAACCGTGCCCCACGTCAAAAAACACTCGGAACACCTGGGGAAGTGCGTAACCTTAAATTAGAGCTAATGCTACTCGCTGATGTAGGTTTACTGGGTTTACCTAATGCCGGTAAATCAACCTTTATTCGCAGTGTATCGGCTGCAAAACCAAAAGTAGCAGATTATCCATTCACTACGCTTATCCCCAATTTAGGTGTTGTTCGTCCTGAAGCAAATAAGTCATTTGTCATCGCCGATATTCCTGGCTTAATTGAAGGTGCATCGGACGGCGCAGGCTTAGGTATTCGTTTCTTAAAGCATTTAGAGCGCTGTCGTGTGTTATTACACATTATTGATGTTATGCCAGTTGATGGCTCAAATCCTGTTGATAATGCTTTTGCAATCATCAATGAGCTACATCAGTACAGTCCTAAGCTTGCTGAAAAGCCGCGCTGGTTGGTATTTAATAAAATTGATTTATTGCCTGAAGATGAAGCCAAAGCTCTATGTGAGCAAATTGCAGAAGAGTTAGGTGAGTCTGAAAATACTTATAGTATTGCTGCAATTAATAAATTAAATACTCAGCCATTAATTCACGACATCATGACGCTACTTGATAACATGCCTAAAGAAAAATTTGTTGAAGTTGCAGATGAAGAAGTTGAATTTAAGTGGGATACCTACCATCAAAAAGCCACTAAAGGCGATGATGATGACTGGGATGATTGGGATGAAGATGATTACGACGTAGAAGTTGTCTACGAGCGTTAACTATAATTGTATATATTTAAAAGGAGCTAACGCTCCTTTTTCTTTGATTAATAATAAAGTATTGGGTATTTAGTGTGATAATTTCAATGATTGCAGCAATGGCAAACAATCGTGTCATTGGCTTAGATAATAAAATGCCATGGCACTTACCTGGCGACCTTCAGCACTTTAAAAAAGTAACTTCTGGTAAGCCCGTTATTATGGGGCGTAAAACATTTGAATCGATAGGTAGGCCGCTACCTGGACGTCGTAATATTATTATTACTCGCAATACTGAATATCAAGCACCGGGAATTGAAACTGTAACCACTCCTGAAGCTGCACTTGAGCTTGTTAATGATATTGCCGAAGTGATGATTATTGGTGGTGGAAACATCTATCAGCAGTTCTTAGAGCAAGCACATCGCTTGTATCTAACCTTTATAGACTTAGATGTAGAAGGGGATACACAGTTTCCTGATTACCAAAGTGTTGCAAATTGGCAAATTGAAGATGAAATGTTGATGGCGCCTGATGAGAAAAATAAATATAGTTATAAATTCGTAACTTTGAATAAAGTCTCTTAACATTATTGCCAAAATCTGAGCGTGTTGGTACAATATTAAACAGTCGAGTACGAAAAAAGTATTAATATAGGGTGTCCAATCAATGATTAAATTACCGAAACTAGTTGTAATTGCTGCTATTGCAGCGGGTTCGTTTGCTTATACTGCGCCTGCAAGCGCTAATGACCAGTTAGCTGTTTCAGTTTGTGAATACATTGCTGGTGATGATAAAAACCGTCTACGTAGCAAATTAAAAAGTTCACGTGTGAAAGTTCGTAATATCTATGATGCAGTTTTTTGTAATGGTAATAACTTATTGCGTCATGCTGTTGCAAGTAATGCAGTTGATACAGGCGAGTACATTGTTAAAAACTTATCTAAGAGCTCACTTGAAGACGGTGCAGATATTGCTTGGGCTGAGGCAAATCATGCAGGCTCACCTTTAATCCCTATTATTAAAGACCGTGCAGGCCTTTAAATAAAAGCTTAATTAATAAAAAAACCGCGTTTAAACGCGGTTTTTTATTTACTTAGATAAATTGTCATTTTGCACCCTGTCTAACTACTTTTAAGTCTAATTCCCTCAAGTATTTATCCTTATTACTCTTGTTACATAAATATGTCATAAAAATTCAATACTCTATGTGTATTTCAGTTTTGAGATATATTTATGCGTGTATCATTTTTTACCCGTTTACTAGCCATTTTACTAACATTTGCAAGTATCCTTCTAGCCGCGACCTTGTTATGGGCAAGCCATACATTACTAAAACTTCAGCAACAAGATAACGCATACAGCCATTTAAAAAATAGCATAATGGTTGAGCTTGCCAATCAATTAGAGAGTTACTTAGCGCAAGGTAATAGCCAATACTTAAAACAATCATCTACCTTGATTGAGCAACTTAAAGCCCAACAGTTAACGGTGCTTCCTCATGAGTTAGAAGCTCGTTTAGCTGAACAATTAACTTCATTAAATACAGATATTAATGGTAAATACAGATCACTTGGAAAACTCTCTGGCAATGAAACTGCGCTGTTAGATAACGCGCTTAGGCAAATGGCGGGCTCAGCCTCTTCACTTATTAATTATGCGCAAAAAGCATCAACGCAAGCCAGTAACGCTCTTAATTATTATAAATTAGCGAGTGATTATTACAGTGAAGTGGTTAATTTATCACTATCGACTTATCAACTGCTAAATAATTATCAACCTGAGATAGAAAAAAACCTGCAACAAAGCATAAAAACCCTAAACTTACTGGCGGTAAAAATTGAGCAGCTACCTAACTTAGGAGTAATGACTGAGGTTGATGAATTTGCTTTATTTGTAGATGAAGAACCTGAAGATTTGGCTGCTGAAATAAAAGCAGAGTTGGTGAGTTGGCCTAAACGTTATCTGCGTGATTTAAGCAGTACTTTATCGCAATCAAAACTACGTCGTTCAGGAACGAATGAGTTACGCGAACAAATTAGCTTACTATCAAATACAGTGATTGAGGCAGAGCAAACATTAAAAGCGCAGCAAGATACCGTAAAGCAACAAGTGTTCTGGGTGTTTGGAATAGCAATAGGTGGACTAGTAATATTAGCTTTTGGTGTTTATTGGGTACAGCGCAGACAGGTTTTACAACCTTTACGACAACTGCGAGATGGGTTTGCATTCTTAATCGAAAGTAATGAGTTAAAAAATATTACAGTGAATAACCCTAAAACAGAGGTGGGTGAAATAGCGCAGTATTTTAACCAGTTAATTGAACGCCAGCGTTTGGAAGCGCAAGAAAGAGCAGATATGCTTAATGTAGTCAGTGATTTCATGCAGCAGATGAGTGGGCATTTATACACGATAGGTCAAAAAAGTAATGCGAGTTATCAGCAGGTAAATCACAATGAAGAACTGCTTCTTAATATTCAGCAACTTGGCGAGCAGGTTAATCATATCAATGCTCAAGCTGCTGAAAATGCTCAAAGTACTTATGAAGCAATGCAACAAAGTGTTGGTTTTGCCAAAAGTATGCTTAATGCCAGTTCTGATACACAGCAGCGTATTGAGCAAGGTATGCATAGTGTTCAGGAATTACTGAGCGGGGTACAGGGAGTAAGCAATATTATTACGGTCATACGTACCATCGCTGAGCAAACAAACTTACTCGCGCTCAATGCTGCGATTGAATCAGCAAGAGCAGGTGAGCAAGGTCGAGGTTTTGCCGTGGTTGCTGATGAGGTAAGGCAATTAGCTATGCAGACTCAAGGTTCGTTAAAAGAGATTAATGATCAATTGGCGCTACTAAGCGAAAACTCTCAAGAAGTCTATAAACAAATCAATGCATTAACTGAGGATGCACAGTTACAAACTGCAAATGCTCAAGAGCTTAAAGCAAACTCTGAAGGAGTTGCAGATAATGCGCAGCAGGCTAATAAAGTTGCGATTGATGCAATGGAATTGGCTAAACAACAAAGTAATTTCCTTAGTGACTTTACTCTATCAATGCATGATATGAAAAGCCAAGTAAGTGAGTCGAGTGAATTAGTTGCTGATATAGGCTCGCAATTAGAGTTGCAAATGACATCTATTAAAGAAGGTTTAGGTTTAGATAACAACAGCGATTAATCGAAGACGAATTAAATATTAATCTGTATGCTAAAAGACTATTTAATTACCCTAAGGAATTAATATGATAGAGCAAGGTCAGACAATACCTGCAGTAAATTTATCTCAGCTTAGTGATAAAGGTATGCAAACACTCACTAATAATGAATTATTTACAGATAAAAAAGTTGTGTTATTTGCGGTGCCTGGTGCTTTTACACCCACTTGTTCGAATGCTCATTTGCCTGGTTATATCGCGCTAGCCGATAAAATTAAGGCTAAGGGTATTAACGCTATCTACTGTGTATCGGTAAATGATGCATTTGTGATGAAAGCATGGGGTGAGTCACAAAATGCAGAGCATATAGATATGCTGGCAGACGGTGATGCTAGTTTTACTCGTGCTTTAGGTCTTGAAAAAGATACCGCAGGCTTTGGTGGTTTGCGCTCGAAACGTTACGCTATGGTTGTAGATAATGGTGTTGTTAACCAATTATTTGTCGAGCAAGAAAAAGAATTTGTAATAAGTAGCGCTGAAGTCGTTTTAGCTAAACTATAACTAATCTGCGTTTATCAGTAAAAAAGCCGATACATATATATCGGCTTTTTATTAAAAGAGTAGATGGACTATGGCTGGTATTGACCACTTAGCGTTAAACCTGAGAAGGTTTGATACGCATTAACACTTAAATGCCATGTGCCTGCTTGAGGGTTGCTAAATGTACATGTTTCGGCGTTACCAGTTTTAAATGGGCGGCAATCATAGCTTGAGCTGGTTGGCTGACTACCAAATTTTACAAATAAGTCAGCATCACCAGTGCCACCTGATGTTGTTACAGTAAAGTTAGCCATGCCAGCAGGAACTTCTAGCGTGTAATGCTTCCACTGACCTGCTGTTGCAGAAACATCAGATACTGTACCGCCACCCGCTTGTGGTGTGCCTGAGTCTGAACCGCCTGTGATGTTACCGACTAAACTAACGCCAGTGTAGGCTGAGTAGCCGTTTAGCATTATATGATAAGTACCTGAAGTTGGGTTATCGATAGAACACTCTTCACTGTTACCTTCATTGTAAGGACGGCAATCATAAGTGCTTGTTGTCGGTTTACTACCAGCACGTACATACAAGTCAGCATCACCTGTACCACCACTCATTGTGAAAGTTACATTAGTAGCACCGCTTGGGACTGTCATAGTGTAAAAGTTTTGTGTACTTGTCGCACCGCTTAAGCCTGTTTTCGCTTGCCCATCAATAAGCTCATTATCACCTGATGTTGGCGGTGGTGTACCACCAGAGGCTGCTGCAACAGCAGCGGCAGCATCAACAATGCCTGTGCCACAGTTAGTACAAGTTGCTGGGAATGCACGAGTTGTTGTTTTTAAAATATTTTCTATTTCATCAGGTGTCGCGTTTGGTTTTGCTTGTTTGATTAATGCTGCTACACCTGCAACATGAGGGGCGGCCATTGATGTACCTTGCGAAAAACCATAGCTGTCGCTTGATGGTGTTGTTGAGCCTGAGTTGTAAGTAGATAAAACACCTTCAGAATCATTAGCAAAATTTTGTGCGCCACCCGGTGCTGCTACATCAATATTGCTACCATAATTTGAGTAATATGCGCGGCCACCGTTACGACCAACTGATGCAACATTAACAACTCCATTACAGTTACCCGGGTTGTAGTTTGCAGAATTATCGTTATCGTTACCTGCAGCTATTACAACAACAGAGCCGTTGTTACGTGCAGTATTAATCGCATTTTGAGTCGTTGAGCTACATGTACCTGCACCACCTAAACTCATGTTTATAACATCTGCAGGGTTTGGGTTTGTAGATGTACCTGATACGTTTCCGCCTGAAGCCCAAATAATGCCGTCAGCAATATCTGAGGTCAAGCCGCCACATTTACCTAATACACGTACTGGCACTACTTTGGCGTCGTAAGCAACACCAGCAACGCCTTCACCATTATTAGTCACAGCAGCGACTGTGCCTGCTACGTGAGTACCATGCCAGCTAGAGCCTTGTGCTCCATTATCACCACATTCACCAGCAGCGACAGCATCACCAGGATCGCGAGCATCGTTATCACGGCCATTGCCATCATTAGCGACTGATAGATTAGAGATCATATCGTAGCCAGGTAAAATATTGGCGTTTAAATCAACATGTGGGCGGTAACCAGTATCTAGAACAGCCACAACTGCACCACTGCCTGTGGCAGTATTCCAAGCCGTAGGTAGATTTAGACCACCCGCTTGCTCATAGTAATGCCATTGGTCGCCATAGCGAGGATCGTTTGGTGTGGCAAATGGCTTTAGCATTTGATCGATTTCGATATATTCAACACTACCTGAATTAATTATTTCTTGCATAAACTGTTGCGCTTCTTCGGCATTGAGTTTTTTGTCAGCACGCATTACGTGATGATCATTTAATGCCATTGCACGGATATATTTAGCTTTAACTTTACCTTTTTTTGAGGTGAAGTTTTTTACAAAGCTTTGCGCTTGTTTATTCATCATTGCAGACGATGCTTCAGCTGTTGATGTACTCATTATATCGCTATTATTTTTATATTTGATAATGAACTGAGTTTCAAACCCACTTTGATTTTGCATTTTAACTGAGGTTTCAGCCATTGATGGTGCGATTGCTTGTGCTGGATTTGCCATGCTTGAGCTGGCTGCAAATAGTGTACTTATTGTTAGCGCAACAGCGCATTTTTTAAATGAATTATTAGAAGTCATAATTACCCTTAGTTTTATTATTATTTGTGGAAAGCCACAAAGCGGGTACAAAGGTAAATGATCTGTTAATAATTTTGAAATATTAAATACGTATGTGCCTATCTCATTTAGTTATAACCGTGAATTTAGTAACCTTTCAGTCGTTTTGTATTTGTTTTTATTGTGTTGACGATCCTAATGTATTAGATTTATTTGGTGTTTTTTATCATTATTTAATCTTTATTGATAAATTAAAAACAATATAACAGCTATCTTGTTGTTACCGAAACTTTGTTATAATTCACCAAAGTTTTTAAGAGATGACCAAATGACTCACCTTGATGTGATAGTGATCGGTGCCGGAGCTGCAGGTTTAATGTGTGCAGCACAAGCAGGATATCGCGGCCGAAGTGTTACAGTGCTTGATATGGGTAAAAAGCCAGGACGTAAAATTTTAATTAGTGGTGGCGGGCGATGTAATTTTACTAACGAAACTGCGAGCCCTAATAACTATTTATGCACTAATCCCCATTTTGTAAAGTCGTGCTTAAGTCGTTATACCCAACATGACTTTGTAGAGCTTGTAGACCGACATGGTTTGGCGTATCACCATAAAACATTGGGACAATTATTTTGTGACAATAGCGCACAAGACATTGTTGATATTTTACTAACCGAATGTGAGTGGGCTGGCGTTACAATTAAACTACGCAGCGAAGTGTTAAATGTAGCTAAAACAGCAACAGGTTACAGTGTCACAACTGAGCAAGAAACTCTGACCTGCGAGTCGTTAGTTGTCGCATCGGGCGGTTTAACTATGCCTAAACTTGGCGCGACGCCAATAGGTTATAAAATTGCAGAGCAATTTGGTTTAAAGGTATTGCCGACGATGGCTGCTCTAGTTCCCTTTACCTTACATCAACACGATAAAGAGCGTTTTGAAGGGCTTTCGGGTATTAGTATTTCTTGTGAAGTTGCAAGCGAAGATGGCACTGTATTTAAAGAGAATATTTTATTTACTCACCGCGGCTTATCCGGGCCTGCCATATTACAAATAAGCTCATTTTGGCGAGCAGGTCAGGCGGTGACGATCAATTTATTACCTGAACTCGATTTAAAGCAACAGCTAGCCGATTGGCGAGAAACGCAAGCGCAAAAATCGTTAAAAAATAGCCTTGCTACTATCTTACCTAAGCGTTTTGTTGAAATACTCTATGACAGTAAAGCTATTCCTGATTGCAATATTAACCAGCTAACGCATGGCCAAATAGATGCACTCGCGGATTATATTCATGCTTGGCAAATTAAGCCAAATGGTACTGAGGGTTACAGAACTGCAGAAGTGACTTTAGGTGGTATAGATACCGACGAGTTAAGTTCTAAAACATTTGAGGCTAAAAAAGCCAAAGGTTTATACTTTATTGGTGAAGTGACCGATGTAACGGGTTGGCTAGGAGGCTATAATTTCCAATACGCGTGGAGCTGTGGATTTGCCGCTGGGCAATACGCGTAAAAAGTCGCTCAGCGCGGCTTATTAAACCTGCCACTTAAGCTCTTAAGTGGCATTTTTTATTTCTAACTTTTAAGTCTATATTGCTGCATTTTACTATTCGGTTTTTCGGGAATAGTCATTTCGATTATGCCTGCATCAATTGCAGGTTTTAAATAGCGCTCTCTAAAATGTTTTCGATCTTTTAACCCTAGCTGGTTTTGTAGCTCTTGTCGGTTTAATGGTTTTTCGCTTTGGTTAAATACATTTATTAAAGCGATGACTTGGGGGGCTTGTATGTCTAAGTGTATAGTGTTTTTAACTTGAGGGGTTTGTTGTGGGGTTTGGCTTTTTGTTATTGATTTTAAATCACTTTCTAAAACGTTCAATGCTGAAAGTAATGTCTCTAACATGTACTCAATAAATACGGATGAGTCACCTGTTTTGGTACTTAGGTTAATGCTTTCAACGTATTGTTGGCGTGTTGTCGCTATTAGGTTATGAATGTTTAGTAATGAAAATAGCGTATGCCACTGCGATAATTGTTGGGTTTGCCAAGTACAGGCTAATTCAGTATTACCCAGTGAAACAGGTTGGATAAACTGCAATTCATAATGACATACTGCGCTACTGATTAGAGGGTGATGGTTGGTTGTATTAAACCACGCAAATAGCTCTTCTACCATTTGTGGCACTCGCATTGCCTGTGGTGCCATTTGTAAGCCATTTTTTAACGCTAGACTTTGCTCCCTATAACAGCCTGACTTTTCAGTCTTATTTTTCATTAAGCTGCGATGCAGAGCTAATAAGCTATCTGGGCTTGATAGGTCAGATGCTGTGAATTGAAACTCAGAGTTTTTCATTTGTATAGAGGTGGGTTTTTGTTGCTTATAGTGCTCAATAGTTGCTGGCGAATATAAGGCACTGATTTTACCTAAAGCTTCACTAATATTTGCAATGCTGTGAGTCATGCTGGCTGAGATTGAAAATGGGGGAGTGGCGTTGCTCATTTCGTTATAGAGGTTGTTTAAATCAGGAGATTAGAATACGCGAACTGAATATAAAAGTCAGTTTTAATAGTGATTTAGTATTTATTTAAAACTTTATATAGTCTTTAATTGCTGGTTTTAAATGTTAAACCGACGCCAAATAGCGCCGGTTTATTAGTTACTCTTCGATAAACGCTTCACCCTCTTTCATCCACTTAGCGGCTGGCTTGCCTTTTAAGTAATGATCAAAGTACTGCATCATGCGCACGGAGAAATCTACCTGATTAGGGAATTGCTTTAAGTGATGCGGTTCACCTTCATATTGTAAAAATGTGGCATCTTTACCCGCACGGCGCAGTGCTAAGTAATATTGCACGCCTTCATGCCATGGCACAGCATCATCTTTATCACCAAACATAATCAAAATAGGGGTATTTACTTTATCCGCAAAAAAGACTGGCGAGTTCTCAATATAAAGCTCTGGGGCTTCAAATAAGTTTTTACCAATGCGACTTTGCCCTGTTTCATATTGAAATTGGCGAGCAAGCCCTGACTTTAAGCGAATGCCACTGTAGGCGCTGGTCATGTTAGACACTGGCGCACCCGACACTACAGCTTTAAACATATCAGTTTCAGTGATCATAAACGCGCTTTGATAACCCGCCCATGAGTGGCCTTGTAACCCTATTTTATTAGCATCGGCAATGCCTAAATCAATCAGCTTTTGAGTGGCGTTGATCATGGTTTGAGTTGAAGACTTACCTGGGTGACCTATTTCAAAGCGAATATCAGGTAAAAAGATGGCGTAGCCATTTGATGTAAACATCGGAAAGTTAGGGCGATGATTTAATTCCATTTTAGGGAAATCGTACATACGCTGGCTCATATAGCGGTAAAAGTACACCACAACCGGTACTTTATCGCCTTTTTTATAGCCGGCAGGTTTGATTAATACCCCTTGTAAATCTTCTCCATCAAAGCCTTTATAGTTAATAAGTTCAGGCTTTTCTCCCCAAGCAAAATTAGTTACCTGAGGATTAAGGTTAGTGACTTGTTGTGCTTGTTTGAAGCTAAAGCCTGTTTGATAAATATCAGGAAATTGCTGATAGGTTTGCTCAGTAAATAAGTATTTATCGGCATTTTTGGCTTTTTTAATTACATCAAAACGCTTATTACCTGTGAGTACTTTAGTAACGTTAAGCGTTGTTAAATTAAGTTTAGCCACCTCACTTTGCTTACTTTGTAAGTTAATTGCAGAGAGCAAAAGAGTATCATTGCTGTTAAAGCCCACTTGGTTTTTATCAAGCTTGATTACTCTGTACTGAGTATTACTTTGTTTACCATTAGTTAAGCGTTTGGCTTGCTTGGTATTTACATTAAACGACCAAATATCATATTTACTATAAACCAGTATTTCGCTGCTATCGTTAAGCCAGCCAGCAAAGCCATAGCCAGGCTGCTTAGATGGGTAATCGTGTTTGTCATCGGCAAAGGTAGCGTTAATTGCTTTGCTGAGTACGCTCACTTTGTTATTGCCTAAGTTTTTAAGCTGTACTTGGTTGTTATCAAAGTAAGCAGCAAACTGACCATTAGGCGCAAGGCTAGGTCTAAATGGATAGTCGTTAATAATAGGTGTTTGTTTACCCGTTTTTATATCAACCGCAAAGTAGTCAGCAAAAAAGCCGCCATACATTATTTTTTCAAGATGGGCTAGATTTGAGTAGCCTAATAATGAATCCACGCGTTCAGTATTAAGTGCCAGCTCTGGCATATTTGGTGTGCTTAACTGTACAACTTGTTGCGAGTTTACATGGTATACCGCCGTGTAATGTCGATTTTTATTGTTTTTATTCCATTGCTGCTCTTCGCGAGGTTTAATTTGCGCATCGTTGTTGTGCCATACATTTAACCCTTTTTGGTCGCGAATAACCTCAAAGTTATACAGTGAAGACTCATCGGTATATTCTTTTTGCTTAACTTTTGCAGCAAGTTTTGGGCGGTTTTCAAAGTATAGGCGTGTACCATCTTCGGCCCACTTTAATGTCGCAGTTTTACCCATTAACCATTCTGGGTTAGGTGACTGCACAGTGGTAAGCGTTTCGTTCTGCCAAAGCGTTAATTCGTATTGGCGGCGACGCTTATCATCGTTTACATAGTTACCTAAAGTAAATGCAACACTCTTATTGATTGGATGCCAAGCTATTTCGTTGGCAACCACACCTGGCTCGTCAATTAATGCCGTGCTGGAAAAATCATTGAGTGAAAATAAAGTAATTTGATTATTATTGCCATCCACATAGCTTTGGCTCACTAATAATTGATCGCTGCTGGCGCTAATATCATAGGTGAAGGCACTTTCAAGAGTGTAGGTGCGTTTATCGCTTAAGTTGACGATAACCAGCGGGTAGCTTTTATCTTTTTTGTCTGCAGGGATAGCGCTATCGTTATCGGCGTTTTTATCATCCGCGTCGGTGCTCTCATTTTTGCGATAGGCAAGCCATTGGCCGTTATTAGCGAGTACGTAGTCTTTTACGTCATTAAAACGTTGTTGCTCACCGGTTTGAGTATTCACTAATACTAGATTGTTTTTTAGATCGCTTTTTTTCTTAGTGGTTTCTTTTTCAAGTAGGGTAGGCACTTGAGTGAATGCAACCCAGTTCGCCATTTTGTTAATTGTAGGGCGAGTGCCTCGCTCTACTTCAGCAATAAGCTTGTTATTATTTAGCGAGTAGACTTGCCCTGTGGCATTACCGCGATAAGGGGTTGCACTTAAAGAGAGGATTTGACCATTTTCAGAAAGCTGTGTGCCTTTTGCAGATTTAAAATCAAATACATCTTTAAATTCTAATGGCTTATTTGCTAAGGCACTAGCGCTCGTTAAGCTGGTAATAAGTGCACAGCCTATAAGAGTGAGTTGTGTTTTCATTATAGATTCTCGTTTTTTAACATTATTTTATTGTAACGAGTTTTAATAACAATTCGAGTAGATACGATAAGTGGTAGCAGGGCAGAGATGAGAGGTTAAAAATGAATGGTAAAAGGTAAAAGGTAAAAGGTAAAAGGTAAAAGGTAAAAGGTAAAAGGTAAAAGGTAAAAGGTAAAAGGGAAAATTTTCGGGGTAGTGGTGGCGTGGGTTATGGTGAAGCTGAAATATAAGGCGGGAAGTGTTTTA
>NZ_PNDJ01000071.1:0-29901 GCF_005887255.1 Pseudoalteromonas sp. S1609
TTCGAGGTTCGAGGTTCGAGAAATAAAAAAACCTTGCGGTTAACATCGCAAGGTTTTTTATTTAGAAATTAGATGTTTTGCTCGAGACCCGCAGCCCGTCGCCCGCTAACCTTCGTATTTTAAGCTAAATGCTCTCGGGCCAAATACTCTAGCGATTGCATTTCTTGTAAGCGACTAATACAGCGTTTAAATTCAAAGTTTAAATTGCCTTGTGTATAGAGCTCGGTAATCGGTTTTTCTGCAGAGATAATTAACGTTACATTACGCTCATAAAATTCATCTACCAACGCAATAAAGCGCCTTGCTGCGTCATCATTATTTTGCCCTAGCTGTTTTACATTAGATAAAATCACCGTGTTATATAATCGGCTTATTTCCATGTAATCAACTTGGCTACGCGCGGTTTCACACAGTTCGCTAAATTCAAACATAACGATGCAGTCAGATACCTTACGGGCTTTGATCATCCGCCCTTCAATTTCTATTGGGGTGTCTAGTTTACCGACTTCTGGCGAGAGCTTGTCAAAATATTCGAATAGGTTTTTATCAGCTTGTTCATCAAGCGGGCTATGAAAAATTTCAGCTTGTTCAAGAGTACGTAATCGGTAATCAACGCCTGAATCTACATTAACTATTTCAGTATGCTTATTTACTAAGGCAATAGCCGGTAAAAAACGGGCACGCTGTAAACCATTGCGGTATAAGTCGTCAGGTATAATATTTGACGTGGCAACCAGTACAATACCGCGAGCGAATAATGCTTCCATTAAACCACCGAGCAACATGGCATCGGTAATGTCTTGAACAAAAAATTCATCAAAACAGATAATGTCTGTCTCTGCTTTAAAAATATCTGCTACTGTTTCTAAAGGGTTGGCAGTGTTATTTAACTTTTTAAGTTCATCGTGTACTCGGTGCATAAAGCGGTGAAAATGCACTCGCATTTTTCTATCGCCAGGCAAAGCTTCGTAAAAAGTATCAACAAGATAAGTTTTACCACGGCCTACGCCACCCCAAAAGTATAAACCTTTAATAGGAGCTGGCTCTGCTTTATTAAAAAGCTTTGCAAAAAAACCTTTAGATTGCGGTTTTGCTTGTGTTAAATCGTCGTATAAACGCTGTAAATGACGAACTGCATTTTCTTGTGCTGCGTCATGTACAAAGTCATCGCGTTGAAGGTCTTGCTGGTATGTTTGCCAAGGAGTCATATCTATTTACAGTTAAAACACAGTTTAATTTGTAAAGCATATTAACACGCATCAATACTCAGGGTATATTAGACTTAGTAGCATTTTAATTTTTTAGTTATTTTCGCATAGAGGTGAATTTATGGGTACATTTACATGGGTAGGATTAGTGATAGTAGTTGCTATTGCTGCATTTTTCGTTGGTGCCTTTGTCACTAAAAAACAGTTTAAACAAGACGAGTTAGAGCAACAAGCAGAGCAAGCTAAGCATTCGCTTGAGCAGTATCGCCAAGATGTTGCCGACCATTTAGCGAATACTGGTAAGTTAGTAAACAAAATGAAAGAAAACTACGATCAGTTATTAAGTCACGTTGAAGAAACCAATCAACTGTTACTTGAAGACAGAAATAAAGCCCCTGCTGAACCGTTTTTCTCTAAAGAAACCACCGAACAGTTACAAGCGTCATTAAAAGAACGTAGTTCAGATCGCTCAAACGCCGATGCTCAACCAGCTGATTATGTGTCGGGTAAGTCAGGTTTATTTGCAGGTGATGAGAATACTTCTAAAGCATCTTGATGAACTTTTTTTTGACCCCATAGTCTTTAGATATAACAGCTTTGTTGTTTTATCTTACTGATATACTTTTTTGAGGCTGCTTATTGCAGCCTTTTGCTTTTTAAGTGGAGTAAACCCTGACTATGAAAATGAAATTATCACTTATCAGTGCTGCTATTTTATCTACTAGCTTATTATTAAGTCCAACCGCCTCGTTTGCTAAGTTGCCGGTTGCCGTTAATGGTCAACAATTACCAACACTTGCCCCTATGCTTGAGCAAATCACGCCAGGTGTAGTGAGTATTCAGGTTTCAGGCTCTAAAGAAGTGCGTCGACGCGGTGACCCACTCGATTTCTTTTTTGGTAACCCCCAGCCACGTAGCCAAAAGCGACAGTTTAGTGGTTTAGGCTCTGGAGTTATTATTGATGCAGACAAAGGCTATGTGGTTACCAACAACCATGTAGTACAAGACGCCGAAAAAATGGTAGTTACCCTCGAAGATGGTCGCGAATATGATGCAACAAAAATTGGCAGCGATAAAGAGTCTGATATTGCGCTACTACAAATAGACGCAGATGAATTAACCGCGGTAAAACTTGCTAACTCAGATGACTTACGTGTCGGTGATTTTGCTGTAGCTATTGGTAACCCTTTTGGTTTAAGCCACACAGTTACCTCAGGTATTGTTAGCGCACTAGGCCGTAGTGGTTTAAATATTGAAGGTTACGAAGATTTCATTCAAACCGATGCCGCGATTAACCAAGGCAACTCAGGTGGCGCTTTAGTTAATTTAAACGGTGAGTTGATTGGTATTAATACCGCTATTTTAGGTGCATCGGGTGGTAATGTGGGGATTGGTTTTGCTATTCCATCAAACATGATGAAAAACCTTGTTGATCAAATTGTAGAACATGGTGAAGTACGCCGTGGCTCGCTAGGTATTTCAGGCCGCCCTCTTGATGCAGGCCTTGCCAAAGCACAGCAGCTTGATGTTAAACAAGGTGCTTACGTTATGCAGGTACTCGATGATACAGCTGCCAGCAAAGCCGGTATTAAAGCAGGCGATGTGATTATTAGCATTAATGGCACTGAAATTAGTGGCTTCCATGAACTGCGAAGCAAAATAGCCACCTTAGGTGAAGGCCGTGAAGTGCAGCTAGGAATTTATCGTGACGGTAAAGTTAAAAACGTTGAAGTTACCCTAGATGGCGCATCAGGAATTACAGCTGCAGGTGAAGAATTACACCCAGCATTCCAAGGTGCAACACTAGAAAATGTGAAGAAAAACAAAATGAAAGGCATTGAGGTAACCTCGGTCGATCCTCGTTCACCATCAGCACGGGTTGGCCTTGAAGAAGGCGATGTTATTGTGCAAGTAAACCGTCAACGGGTAGAAAGCATTCGCGATATGAACCAAATTATCGACGATATTCAAGGTAATATTGTGTTAGGTGTTAAACGCGGACGCGAGTCTATCTTTGTATTAATTCAGTAATAATACAATAAAAGTAACAGCGGCACTTGCCGCTGTTATTTTTTTTGTGCCATCATAAAGGGATTGCTCACTAACAATAAGAATACCGTGCTAAAACTTCTAAAATTTGTACTTCCTCCTTTGTTTGCCGGTTTAGGCATAGCTTTTTTAGTGGTTTTTTTCAGCCCTAACATGCGTACCGCATTACTACCTAATGTACCCCTGCCCAGTGCAATGACCACAAGCCATTTAAGCTTTTCGGATGCGGTTAAACGCGCAGCACCATCGGTTGTTACTATTTTTTCAGAAAGCATTTCAAAAGAGCCACGCTACAAGCGCCAAAATACCGTGCAAGAGCTCGGTTCTGGCGTGATCATGTCACCCGATGGCTATATATTGACTAATTATCATGTGATCAATAATGCCGATCAAATACTGGTGATTCTTACCGATGGGAGACGTTTTTTTGATGTACAACTTATTGGCTTTGATACTATTACCGATTTAGCATTATTAAAAATAAATGCTAACCACCTCCCTGTTATTCCTGTTAATGACAACTACACCACGAATGTAGGCGATTTGGTGTTAGCAATCGGGAATCCATTAAACTTAGGACAAACAATTACTCAGGGGATCATTAGCGCCACTGGTAAACAAAAAATTACCGATAGTCCTTACAATAATTTATTGCAAATGGATGCCGCCATTAACGTGGGGAATTCGGGGGGAGCGCTGGTAAATTCTAATGGCGATTTAGTAGGGATCACCTCAGCCCAATTTAAAACCCGTGAGAACTTAAACATTCAGGGAATATTTTTTGCTGTACCTTACACCCTTGCTAAAGAAGTTATGGGTAAACTTATTCGCCATGGTCGCGTTGTTCGTGGTTATTTGGGCTTTGAAGGCACTGCAGTAGATAGTACAGGCAAAGAGGTCAATGATAGCTTAACGCCTGTCGCAGGCATGCGTATTACCAATCTCGACCCTCTAGGTCCTGCATGGCAGGCGGGTATAGAAGAGCAAGACATTGTGATTAAAATTGCAGGGCTTTCAGTGGCTAATCCACAAAATGTATTAAAAAAGATAGGCAGTACCGAGCCAGGTAAAGAAATTGAGTTTGAGCTATACCGTAACGGTAAAATACAAAAAATAATGGTGAAAGTAGCCGAGCTCGAAACCAAGCTATAAAGCGCTTATTTATACTTTGGCATTGGACATAAAAAAACGCGATATATCATCGCGTTTTTTTATGTCTTTGACTAACTAGTTGCTTTTGCGTTTGATGTTAGCACCCAGCGCACTGAGTTTGTCTTCAATACGCTGATAGCCTCTATCTACATGATAAATACGATCAACAACCGTTTCACCTTGGGCGACAATTCCCGTTAAAATAAGGCTCGCTGATGCTCGTAAATCGGTTGCCATAACCTGCGCACCCGATAAGCTTTGTGTTTCACCACAAAAAGCCGTATTGCCTTCAAGGCGAATATTAGCGCCCATACGCTGTAACTCAGGCACATGCATAAAACGATTTTCAAAAATAGTCTCGGTAATGGTCGCACTGCCGTTAGCCACTACATTTAAAGCGGTAAATTGAGCTTGCATGTCGGTTGGAAAACCTGGATGCGGCATAGTTTTAATATTAACCGCTTTAAGCTCTCGGCCTCGCATATCAAGATAAATACTATCCTCATGCACTTCTAGTAACGCATTGGTTGCACGCAGTTTTTCAATTACCGGCTCAAGTGAATGAAAGTCGGTCATTTTACACAGTACTTCGCCACCGGCCATCGCGGCTGCAACTAAGAAGGTACCGGTTTCAATACGATCCGGTAATATGCGGTGCTCACAACCTGATAAACGCTCAACCCCTTCAATCTCAATACGGCTAGAACCTGCACCAGTAATTTTAGCGCCCATTGCAATTAAGCAATTAGCTAAATCGATGATTTCGGGCTCGCGCGCTGCATTTTCTAAAACAGTTTTGCCATCTGCAAGTGTTGCCGCCATGAGTAAGTTTTCGGTAGCACCGACACTGATCATTTCCATGAAAATTTCAGCGCCTTTTAAGCGTCCATCTACTTTGGCATTAATATAACCATTTTCCACAGTTATTTGCGCGCCCATGCGCTCTAAACCTTGAATATGAATATCAACTGGGCGTGCACCAATAGCACAGCCACCAGGCAAAGATACTTGAGCCTCACCAAAACGAGCCACTAAAGGCCCAAGTGCGAGCACTGATGCGCGCATTTGCTTTACTAAATCATAAGGCGCTAGTGTACTATTTACCGTTGCACCATCAATAATCAGTGAATCACCTTGCCACTGAACATCGGCGCCTAAGGTTTTTAATAAAGCTTCAGTAGTAATAATATCGCGAAGGCGCGGTACATTAGTAAAGGTACTTTTGCCCTCGGGCAATAAGGCTGCAAATAAAATAGGCAGTGCCGCATTTTTAGCGCCAGAAATAGTTACTTCACCAGCCAGTGAAGTGCCACCTTGAATTACAAATTGATCCATCTAAGGGGCCCTATTTATTGCGGTAAAATGAATTTTTGCTCACGTTTCCACTCAGTCGGAGTAAAAGCGCGGATAGAAACAGCGTGAATGGTGCCATCTGAAATAGTGTTCATTAATGGGCCATACACTAACTGTTGCTTTTTAACACGACTTAATCCGTCAAAGCATTCACCAACCGCAATTACTTCATAATGACTACCATTGGCTTTTACATGTACTTCAGCTAACTGAAGTTCGTCGCGTAATAATGTTTCGACTTGACTCGTTTCCATAACTCTCACTCAAATAGGGTTGTAACCTGGCCCAACTGCATAAGATTTTGCAGTTGTTCAGGTGGGTTTTGCAATTCAAGGCGAATACCTTGCTGCTTAAATTCTGTAAAAGAGTGAATTAACCAAGCTAAGCCGGCTGTGTCAACCCTTGTGACCTCAGTTAGGTCAAAATAAAGGGTTTTATGCTTAGTTTCTCGCTTAGTGTTCAGAAGCCGTTCATTGCCAATTGAGTTATGAGTCAATTCACCAGTAACTCGTAAATGCTGCTCATCAACTTGGCTGATTGCCAATTTACTCATTTGTATCGCTGCCTCTAAACTGAACCGGTAGCTTACTTTTTTGCTCTAATAGGCCGCTAACATGGTCAATACCTTGTTGACGTAAAATCCCCTGAAGTTCACTTTGTTTTGCATCAAGTAAACTAATACCTTCAGCAATCATGTCGTAAGCGCGCCACTCACCGCTTCGGTCTTCACGTACTTTAAAATCAATTTTTATATCAGGTTTACCCGCTTCAACAATTTTGGTTTTTACCACCACCACGTCTTTACCTTTAAACGGTTGCTCGGCAGCAAATTCAACTTGTTGATTAGTGTATTGGGTAAATACACCGGCATAGGTGGCAACTAAATACTCTCTAAACGCACCAATAAAGCGCTGAATATCTTCAATTGCTTTTGCTTTTTCTGCCTTGTCGGTAATTGCGCGAACCTTAGACACTTCGCTACCTAACACTCTTAGTGCTGCATATTTGTAGTCGATGTACGGCATTAACTCTTCTTCAACAATAACACGTAAATGTTCTTTATCTTTTACTATTAATGGTTGATCTTGGGTAATTCGTGCAAAGGTATTATCAGCAACTTGGCGTACCATTTTATTGGGATCAGTTAATTTTACTTCTGCTGCTTGCACGCTTTGTACTAGCATTAAACTTACCAGTGCAATACTTGCTAAAAATGTTTTCAACATAATAATCACTCACTACCTTGATTGAATAAAAACTGGCCAATTAATTCTTCAAGTACCAATGCCGATTTGGTATCAGTGATTGAATCGCCACTTGCTAATGCTTTGCTTTGCACCCCAAATAAATCATCAATAGCTTGGTCTTGTGCACTGTTTGCAACATCTTCGCCTAAACAACGTTGCTTAGCTGAATCCGAGGCGATCACAGGGTTAATACCTAAATATTGCTCACCTAAAATACCCGAGGTTAAAATTGAGATAGAGCTGGTATCTGAAAAACGACATAAATACTGCGCATCAATACTCATGTTCACCACAGGTAAAAACTCTTGCGGGTGTACATAAATTGACTCGACACGACCAATAACAACTCCCCCTACTTTAATAGGCGCGCGAGTTTTTAATGAGCCTATATTTTCAAACTTGGCGTTTAATGTGTAGGTTTCACCTGAGCCGCTAATACCTGAATTGGCCACTTTAAGCGCTAGCATTGAAAATGCCAAGATACCCAGCGCGACAAAAAAACCAACTAAAATTTCTAATTTCCGTGAATTCATTATTTAATACCCTATTAGCTAGTAAACATTACCGCTGTCAAAATAAAGTCAAAACCTAATACCGCCAGTGATGAATGCACCACTGTTTCTGTTGTTGCCTTGCTGATCCCTTCTGATGTAGGAATACAGTCATACCCTTTATAAAGCGCAATCCAAGTCACAACAATCGCAAATACGATACTTTTAATTAAACCGTTTAGTATATCTTTTTCAAACGACACCTGGGCTTGCATTATTGACCAAAAGCTTCCGGTATCAACGCCTAGCCAATCAACACCCACTAAGTGAGCACCAATAATAGCGACCGCTGAAAAAATTAATGCCAGTAACGGCATACTAATTAAGCCAGCCCAAAATCGCGGCGCAATAATACGCCTAAGCGGGTCAATAGCCATCATCTCTAGCGACGATAACTGCTCGGTGGCTTTCATTAAGCCGATTTCAGCGGTTAACGCACTGCCTGCTCTGCCTGCAAATAATAACGCAGTAACTACCGGTCCAAGCTCACGTAACAAGCTAAGCGCTACTAACGGGCCTAGGCTGTCTTCTGCACCATAATCAACTAAAACGGTATAACCTTGCAGCGCTAAAACCATACCGATAAATAAGCCCGACACCACAATAATCAACAACGATTGTGAACCAACCATATAGAGTTGGCGCACCAGTAAAGGCGTACCTTTTTTTAAATTGGGTAAATGCCATAATGCACTTGCTAGCATGTGAGTTGAACGCCCAAGCGCAGCAAAACGCCCCAGTGTTTTATGGCCTATTTTTTGTAGTAAATCCAACATTACTGCGGCTCTCCTAACAGTTCATCTGCATAGGTTTGTGCTGGATAATGAAATGGTACAGGCCCATCTGATAACCCTTTCAAAAATTGTTGCACAAGTGGTGATTCGTGCTTACGCATTTCATCTGGCGTGCCGCTTCCAATCACACCTTGCTCGGCAATAATAATAACGTGGTCGGCAATGCTCATTACTTCAGTCACATCGTGTGTAACAATTAAAGAAGATAAACCAAGTACTTCATTTAAAGATTTAATAAGCTTAACCAACACTCCCATTGAGATAGGATCTTGTCCTGCAAAAGGCTCATCATACATAATCAGTTCAGGATCAAGCGCTATAGAGCGAGCCAAGGCTGCACGACGTGCCATACCACCAGATAACTCTGAAGGCATTAAATCTTTAGCACCACGTAAGCCAACTGCTTGTAGTTTCATTAAAACCACTAAACGAATTAAATCTTCACTGAGCTGTGTGTGCTCGCGGATAGGAAATGCGATATTATCGAACACCGACATATCGGTAAATAATGCACCGCTTTGAAATAACATACTCATACGTTTACGTGCCGCGTAGAGCTCTTTACGGGACATGGCAACTATGCTGTCGTTTTTAAATAAAATATCACCGGAGTCGGGTTTGAGCTGGCCACCAATTAAGCGCAGCATCGTGGTTTTGCCAATTCCGCTTGGCCCCATAATGGCAGTAATTTTACCTTCTGGGACATCAAAGCTCATATTTTTGTATATGACCCTATCGCCTCTAGAAAAGGTAACATCCTTGACTTCTACTATTGATTGCGACAAGTCGCTCTCCATAACAATACTCTCTCATATTTCTATTTTAAGGGTTTTTTGGTCAAGATGGAAAAAACAATTCGTAAGATTTTGTAATAGCCACGTAAAAACAGCTATAAGACTGCGACAAATTGGCTTAACCGATGCTTAAACAAGCAAATCAACACAGTAAATAATTATTTTAATAACCGCCTAATGTATTACAGCTTACTCTTTTACTTATACTTTTATGGTGGCTTTTGTTACTATTCGCGCTATCTGAATTTACACTAGCTGGCTTATCACAATGGTTACCTCGTTTGTCATTTTAATTCTCGGTTTTGCGGCTCTCGTATGGAGTGCAGACAGGTTTGTTTATGGTGCGGCTGCACTGGCTAAAAACTTTGGCGTACCAACATTAATTGTAGGTTTAACCGTGGTAGCTATGGGCTCATCGGCCCCTGAAATGATGGTATCCGCTTCAGCTGCTTTGGCAAATAAAACCGATACAGCCGTAGGTAATGCAGTTGGTTCAAACATCACTAACATATTATTAGTATTAGGTATTACAGCACTTTTAAGACCGCTTTCAGTCTCTTCAAGTACATTAAGACGTGAAATTCCACTGGTATTACTGGTGTCTATCGCCACTTGGTATATTTTTTCAGATAACTACTTTTCATTTTTTGAAGGCGCAGCCTTACTTTTTGGCTTTATTACTTTTATTGGTGGACTTATTTTTGTATCACTGCGAGCAAAAAACCAAGACGACCCCTTTGTTAGCGAAGCCTGTGATGAAGTACCTGATAATGTCCCAACCAAAAAAGCCGTTTTTTGGTTAGTCGTCGGAATGATTTTACTTCCTGTTAGCTCACACTTTTTAGTTGGCTCAGCCGTTGATATTGCAAAATATTTTGGCTTAAGTGACTTAGTAATTGGTTTAACAATAATAGCCATAGGTACTAGTTTACCTGAACTTGCCGCCTCTATTGCAGGTGTTCTTAAAAATGAAGATGACCTAGCACTGGGTAACATTGTTGGCTCAAATATTTTTAATATTCTCGCTGTATTACCACTGGCAGGATTAATTAACCCGTCGGTTATTGACGCATCAGTAGCTAACCGTGATGTCATCATTATGATAGGTGCAACCTTGGCGCTCATTGCTATGTCATTGAACTTTAGAGGTCAAAGACGTATCAATAGAGTAGAAGGTGGCTTACTCATCGTCGCATTTATGATTTACCAAGGTTATATTTTTAGTCAAGTAGGGTGATCCATGGCAACGCTAAATTTTATTCAACAAGGCTTGCGCGTCCTTGATATAGAACGTCAAGCACTCAGCGATATCGCACAATACGTTAATGAAAGCTTTGATCAAGCGTGCCAATTAATGTACGACTGCTCAGGCCGTATTATTGTTATTGGCATGGGTAAGTCGGGCCATATCGGTAATAAAATAGCAGCCACTTTAGCGAGTACTGGCAGCCCCGCATTTTTTGTACACCCAGGTGAAGCAAGTCATGGCGATTTAGGCATGATCACCGCCAGTGATGTAGTTATGCTTATTTCTAACTCTGGCGAAACCAGTGAAGTACTTAATATTATTCCGGTATTAAAACGTATTGGCGCTAAAATGATTGCTATGACAGGCAACGAAACGTCAACCATGGCAACATTGGCAAATGTGCATGTGTGTATTAAAGTTGAACAAGAAGCCTGCTCATTAGGCTTAGCGCCAACAGCAAGCACCACAGCAACACTCGCTATGGGCGATGCAATGGCGGTAGCTTTATTAGAAGCCCGTGGTTTTACCGCTGATGATTTTGCACTGTCACATCCAGGGGGCAGTTTAGGCAAACGCTTGCTCTTAACTTTAAAAGATGTAATGCACAGCGGTATTCACACGCCTATTATTAATGAAACGCAAACCATTAAAGACGCCCTAATTGAAATGTCTGCCAAAGGGCTCGGTATGACCGCTATCATAGATGATAATCAGCAATTATCGGGGTTGTTTACCGATGGTGATTTACGCCGTATTTTAGAGCAACGTATTGATATACACAGCACAGAAATTAATGTTGTGATGACAAAGTCATGTACAACAGCCACACAAGACATGCTCGCGGCTGAAGCACTGAACATTATGGAACAAAAACGTATTAATGGTTTAATTGTGATTAATGAGCATAATCACCCCATTGGCGCATTAAATATGCAAGACTTACTAAAAGCGGGAGTGCTATAAATGCAGTTTGAAGATCTTTATCAGCCGTTAAGTGATGATGCAAAAGCGCGCGCAAAAAAAATAAAATTATTAATTTGCGATATTGATGGTGTGTTTTCTGATGGACGTATTTATCTTGGCAACCAAGGTGAAGAACTCAAAGCATTTAATACCAAAGACGGGTTTGGCATTAAAGCCCTTATTAATAGTGGTTTTGAAGTTGCCGTGATCACAGGCCGTCACTCACAAATAGTTCAACAACGTATGAGCAGTTTAACCGTACAACATATATACCAAGGCCAAGAAGATAAACTCATAGCCTATCAAGAATTAAAACAAAAATTAGCGCTAAGCGATGAGCAAATAGCTTACATTGGTGACGATGGCCCTGATATGCCAGTCATGGAGAAAGTCGGGTTTGCTGTAGCCGTAAACGACGCCCACCCACTGATTAAACGTTTATCGCATTATGTCACTCAATTGCCAGGCGGCTTTGGCGCAGTAAGAGAATTAACCGATTTATTGATGCTTGAAAACAATAAGCCACTTACTAGCCAAGGAACCAGTTCATGAATGTAGCTCGAATTATACTGAGCATTTTATTCATAAGCTGTATGGTTTGGCTTTGGTATCCTTATTTTTCTCAGGTAGATATTGTTGCGGATGAGCAAACTCAAGCTATTGCTAAACCTGATTATACCGCGATTGAGCTAAAACAAACCGCTTATAATGATCAAGGTAAAATAAGCCATAAAGTAACTGCGGTAAAAATGGAATTATACCAACAACTTGGTTTTACTTTTTTTGAAAAGCCTATATTTACGTTATACAACGAGCAGCAAACATGGCGTATTAACGCTGATGAGGCCACCCTCTACGACGATCGTCAACTCGTATTAGAGGGCAATGTGAAAGCGCTAAATTTAATCGATAACGCCATGATCGATACGATCACAGCCGATAGCATCAATGTAGATATAAAACTACTCACTATGCAATCAGAGCAGCCTGTCGTTATTACCGGACCTAATTTAAAAATCATGGGTAAAGGGCTTGAAGCCGATTTAAAAACCGAAGTGATTAAACTTATTAACCATACGCGAACCCTATATTATGACCAATAACCTATTTAAAATTTTAATTGTTCCTTCACTACTGATTGCATTTCATAGCCATGCAGAGGAAACCACTGAAGCTCCTGCGGCTAATCAAATCTCAATTAGTGCTGACAGGCAGGAAGGTCAATTAAAAGAAAACGTGGGCATTTTTGAGAAAAATGTTGAAATTATTCATGGTAATCGCCGCATTAACGCTGACCGTTTAGAAGTACATAAACGTGATGACTTAGGTGAGAATAAGCAACTTTTAATTGCCACAGGCAGCCCTGCTTATTTTGAAGAAACACAAGCTGATGGCACCATTATGAGCGCCAGTGCGAATGAAGTGCGTTACGATGTTTCGCAGCGTTTTTTAACCTTAATCGGCGAAGCCAGTATTGCTCAAGCAGGTCAAAAAATAACTGCTAAAAGTATCACCTACGATATAGAGCAGCAGTTAATTAGCGCAGAAAAAGACGAAAACTCAACAGACCGTGTACACACTATTTTAGTACCTGTTGAAAACAAAAAAGAAGACGATAAAGGCCAACCATGAGCACATTAAAAGCAGAGCTATTAGCGAAAAGCTATAAAGGCCGTGAAGTGGTGAAAAACGTTGGCCTAGAGGTTGAAGCTGGCAGCATTGTCGGCTTACTTGGCCCCAATGGCGCAGGTAAAACCACGACTTTTTACATGATTGTAGGCCTTGTACCGAGCGATAAAGGCAAAATATCAATCGATGATCAAGATATCACTTTATTACCAATGCACAGCCGAGCTCGCCTAGGGATAGGATATTTACCACAAGAATCATCGATTTTTAGAAAGCTGACGGTCTACCAAAACTTAATGGCTATTTTAGAAACACGCAAAGAGCTTAATAAGCAGCAACGTGAAGATACCTTAAATAATTTACTTGATGAATTTAGTATTCAGCATATTCGTGACAGCCAAGGTATGGCCCTATCAGGTGGTGAGCGCCGCCGTGTTGAAATTGCGCGAGCATTAGCAGCAAATCCTAAATTTATACTATTAGACGAACCCTTTGCAGGGGTTGATCCTATCTCTGTATTAGATATTAAAAAAATTATAGAACACCTTAAAAATCGAGGAATTGGCGTATTGATCACAGATCACAACGTACGCGAAACTCTTGATGTTTGTGAAAAAGCCTACATAGTTTCTCATGGAGAGTTAATTGCATCAGGCACTCCAGAATATGTATTAAACGATAAAACGGTACGCGATGTTTATTTAGGCGAGCAGTTCAAGCTCTAATATGTGTGTTATTACACTAAGCATCTGCTAATATTAATTATACTAATTTAAAAGGATTGTTAGAGATAAATGAGGCAATCATTACAGCTGCGCATGGGCCAGCAACTTACAATGACTCCACAGTTGCAACAAGCAATTCGCTTATTGCAACTCAGTACATTGGATCTCCAGCAAGAAATTCAAGAAGCGCTCGATAGCAATCCCTTGCTTGAAGTTGAAGAACAAGATTACAGTGAAGATGCTGCGGGTAAAAACGAACAAAAAGCCGATATCGATGAGTCAACGCTAAGTGCTTCAGCTGATGAAAAACCTAGCGAATATGAGCAAGATAGCGGCGAAGCCATGACCAAAGACACCATTAGCGATGATATGGCAATGGATGTTACGTGGGATGAATACATGAGCGCAGCACCTGCCTCTTCATCAGGACCAATGCCTGAAGATGAATCAATTTATCAAGGCTCTTCAACTGAAACGCTACATGAATATTTAATGTGGCAATTGCAACTGACACCGTTTAGCCCTACTGATGAAGCCATCGCGATTGCTATCGTAGAAGCCGTGGACGATTCGGGCATTTTAACCCTTAGCTGTGAAGAAATATTAGAGAGCTTTAATCAAGAGAACGACATAGAAGATGAAGTTGAACTTGATGAAATAGAAGCGGTATTAAAGCGTATTCAGCTATTTGATCCGGTAGGAATAGCCGCGCGTAGTTTACAAGAGTGTTTGTGTATTCAATTGAATCAGTTTGACCAAGACACGCCTTTTTTAAACGAAACAAAAATGATCTTAACTGATCACATTGATTTATTGGCTGCGCGTGATTATCGCACGTTAATGAAAAAAACTAAGCTCAAGGAAGATGAGCTTAAAGAAGTCATGACGTTAATTCACACCCTTAGCCCAAAACCGGCAGACACTATCGTTAGAGAAGAGTCAGAGTACGTTATTCCTGATGTGTCGGTTAAAAAAGTGAAAGGCCGTTGGGTTGTTGAACTAAACCCAGATAGCATGCCTAAAATTAGGGTAAACAGCCAATATGCGGCTATGTCTCGTACGGTCAAATCAAGTGGCGATAGCCAGTTTATTCGCTCACACTTACAAGAAGCTAAATGGTTTATAAAAAGCTTAGAGAGTAGAAACGACACGCTGCTTAAAGTAACTAACTGTATTGTGCAGCAACAACAGGCCTTTTTTGAGCATGGTCCTGAGGCGATGAAGCCTATGGTACTTAATGACGTAGCCGAAATGGTAGAAATGCACGAGTCAACTATTTCACGTGTTACTACGCAAAAATACATGCATACACCACGCGGTATTTTTGAGCTTAAATATTTCTTTTCAAGCCATGTAAGCACTGAAAATGGTGGTGAATGTTCTTCAACAGCAATACGCGCATTAATTAAAAAATTAATCGCTGCAGAAAACTCAGCTAAACCATTGAGTGATAGCAAAATTGCAGATATATTGGCTGAGCAAGGAATTAAAGTAGCAAGGAGAACTATTGCAAAGTATCGCGAATCTCTAGCTATTCCCCCGTCAAATCAACGTAAAAGTTTGATTTAAGGCGTACAACAAAGAGGAAAATGTTTATGCAACTGAATTTAACTGGTCGCCATGTAGATATTACCGACTCGCTTAGAGACTACGTAAATAGTAAATTTTCGAAGTTACAGAGGCACACTGATCACATAACGAATGTGCACGTTATTCTCGATGTAGAAAAACTAAACCAAAAAGCCGAAGCAACCGTTCATGTTAGTGGCGCTGAGATTTTTGCTTCTACTGAACACCAAGATATGTATGCCGCTATAGACTCGCTGATTGACAAGCTAGATCGTCAAGTAATTAAACACAAAGAGAAACTTGCTCGACACTAACACTATGAAACTAAGCTCACTTATCTGTCAGGACTGCAGTAAAGCTGCGGTCCTTTTTAATAGTAAAAAAAGAATTTTAGAATTTATCAGTGAATTGGCTCACAATAAACTGCCCTATTTAGCTCAACAAGATATTCTTAATGCATTAACAGCAAGAGAAAAACTAGGGAGCACAGGTATAGGCCGAGGAATTGCAATTCCTCATGGTCGTATGAGTGGTGTACAAGAGCCTCTTGCACTTATATTAGTGAGCGAAGCGGCTATTAATTTTGATGCAATAGATAATCGACCGGTCGACATTTTTGTTGCCTTAATTGTACCCGACGGTGACAATAAGCAGCATTTAAAAACCTTAGCCACTATAGCTGAAAAACTCAACGATAAAGAATTTTGTAAGCAATTACGGGCGGCAAAATCCGACAGTGAGCTGTACCAGATCATTGTAAGTCAACCGTAGCAATAATAAAGGGTGATAAATGGAATTAATAATTATAAGTGGTCGCTCAGGTTCTGGTAAATCTGTTGCGTTACGCGTTGTTGAGGATTTAGGTTATTATTGTGTAGATAATATACCTTTAAATTTATTACCATCTCTTGTTCGTAGTGTTTCCGACAGCTACGATAAAATAGCTGTAAGTGTTGATGTGCGTAACTTACCTAAAGAACAACAACAGTTTAATGAAATCATTGAATATTTGCCTGGTTTTACTAAGCCAACGGTGTTTTATTTAGACAGTGACGATCAAACCTTAATTAAACGCTTTTCAGAAACACGGCGTCTTCACCCTCTTTCTATTGATTCTCTGCCACTTGATTTAGCTATAAAAAAAGAAAAGCAACTCCTTGATGTACTCATTAATCGTGCCGATTATATGATTGATACCACAGGCTTAAGTGTGCACCAGCTTGCTGAGTCTATCCGTGAAAAAATACTCGGTAAAAAAGACAAACAACTGATCATTACCTTTGAGTCATTTGGCTTTAAACACGGTATACCCAAAGAAGCCGATTATGTATTCGACGCTCGCTTTTTACCAAACCCACATTGGGAGCCTGAGCTTAAGCCGCTTACAGGGCTAGATCAACCAGTAAAAGACTACTTAGCCAGTCACAGCATAGTACAAAAGTTTACATGGCAAATTCAAACATTCGTGCAAACATGGCTGCCTCATTTAGAAAGAAATAACCGCAGCTATTTAACCATTGCCATTGGCTGTACTGGAGGGCAACACCGCTCGGTTTACTTAGCGCAAACTATAGGTGAAAGTTTTGCAATGAGTCATCCTAATGTGAAAATTCGCCACCGAGAACAAGAATAAAGCTTGAGAGAATATTAATGCGGTTAGAAAGTACATTTTTAATAAAAAACAAATTAGGCCTGCATGCCAGAGCGGCTACTGTGCTGGCACAGCTTTCTGTGCAATTTGATGCCTCAATCACGTTATTTCAAGACGATAAACAAGCCGCTGGCGACAGTGTACTAGCTCTTATGCTACTCGAAAGCAGTCAAGGCAAAGAAGTTAGGGTAGTATGTGAAGGCCCTGACGCAGAACCTGCACTTAATGCAATTGGTGAGCTCATTGATCAACGATTTAATGAGCAAGAGTAATCCTGCTCATAAGCTAAGGTTAATAGTGGTTGAGGTAGTTTACTGATATAAAGTAAGATAAAGCGATATCCCATCATCGTGTAATAAAATTTAATTAAGGACGCCAATGCCTGAAGCTTTAGAACAAGATATTCCACTACAACAACTAAAACAGGTGACTAAGTCACTAAATAGTGGTCAATTTGTTCAAGTTAGGCGCATGCTAGCAAAAACGGCACCTTGTGATACCGCACTTCTTTTAGAATCATCTCCCCATAAAATTCGTCGTATGCTCTGGCAACTGGTTGATCCCGATGTGCAGGGTGATGTACTTGAAGAGCTCTCTGAAGACGTACGTTTGGGCATTATTGCGCAAATGGCACCTGAGCACATTGCTGCTGCAACAGAAGACATGGGCCATGATGATTTAGGGGAAGTACTACGTAGCCTACCAGACACCGTATATAAAGACGTTGTTAGCGCCATGGATATTCAAGATAGAGAGCGTGCAACACAAGCTCTATCTTACCAAGAGCGCTCTGCTGGCGCCTTGATGAATATCGATACGGTGACAATTCGCCCTGATGTAACTCTAGATGTTGTACTGCGTTATATTCGCTTACGTGGTGAACTACCAGAGGGCACTGATGACTTATACGTTGTAGATAAACATAACTGTTTTTTAGGCGCTTTATCGCTGAGCACTTTATTAACTAACCCCCCTGAAAAAATTGTTCAGGACTTAATGGATGAAGAGTGTGAATCTATCCCTATTTCAATGGATGAAAGCGAAGTAGCGCAACTATTTGAACGGCATAACTGGATATCGGCACCAGTGGTCGATGACAACGCGCATTTGCTTGGTCGTATTACTATTGATGATATCGTTGATGTTATCCGTGAAGATGCAGAGCATAGCTTATTAAGCTTAGCGGGTCTTGATGATGAAGAAGATACCTTTGCGCCGGTCTTAAAAAGCTCTAAAAAGCGCTCAATTTGGCTAGGTGTAAACTTACTAACTGCATTGCTGGCTGCAATTGTGGCGAGCTTTTTTGAAAACACCTTAGCTATATTACCAATTCTTGCTGTGCTCAATGGCATTGTCCCATCAATGGGTGGGGTTGCAGGCAGCCAAACCTTAACTTTGGTTATTCGCGGTATCGCGGTGGGCCATATCAACCAAACTAACCAACGTTTTTTATTATTAAAAGAACTCGCTATCGGCGCGATTAACGGTATGGTTTGGTCTATCCTAATTGCCGGTGTCGTTGCGCTTTGGCAATGGGATTTCAAACTCGGTGGTGTTTTAGCGTTTGCTATGTTTATGAATTTAGTTGCAGCAGGTATTGCGGGTGCTAGTATCCCACTATTGCTTAAAAAAATGAAAATAGATCCAGCACTGGCAGGCAGTGTGGTACTAACCACGGTAACTGATATCGTTGGTATATTTGCCTTTTTAGGCACCGCAACTTGGTTATTGATTTAATTTTGTTTATAAACGTTTATAAACAAAAACACCGCATCAATACGCGGTGTTTTTGTTTAAGCCGATAGTTACTTTACCTTGCGCGCTGGCGATTACCGCCCACCTTAGGTTTAGTGTTGGCTTTTTTAAACTGACTAAAGCCAGTATGACGAGTAAGCGCTGGACGACCACCCTTATTACCTTTACTGCATTTGGCTTGCCTTTCATCTCTGCCTTCTTCTGGCACTAAACAATTTGGACCTTTACCAATGAGTTTAGCTTTGCCCATGTTACGAAGAGCTTCGCGGATCATAGGCCAACCGGCAGGATCATGGTAACGTAAAATTGCTTTATGCAAACGACGCTGGCGCGCCCCTTTTGGTACCGCAACTTGCTCTGTGTTATTTTTAATATTACGTAGCGAGTTCATTTCAGTATGATAAATGGTGGTCGCATTAGCCATCGGTGATGGGTAAAAGTTTTGCACCTGATCAAGCTTAAAGTCATTCGATTTCAGCCACAAAGCCATATTAACCATGTCTTCGTCTTTAGTCCCTGGGTGAGCAGAAATAAAGTATGGAATTAAATACTGCTTTTTACCCGCTTCTTTAGAGTACTTATCAAATAGCGCTTTAAATTCATCGTAAGCACCCATACCCGGCTTCATCATCTTAGATAATGGGCCATCTTCAGTGTGCTCTGGTGCAATTTTTAAATACCCACCAACATGATGAGTTACTAGCTCTTTAACGTAACGAGGATCACGTACGGCAAGGTCATAACGCACGCCTGAAGCAATTAAGATCTTTTTGATCCCTTTAACCTCACGCGCCTTTTTATATAGATCGATAGTTGGGGTATGATCAGTATCCATATGCTTACAAATATCAGGATACACACAAGACAAGCGGCGACAGGTACTCTCTGCTTTTTTGCTGGTACAACGCAGTTTGTACATATTTGCGGTTGGTCCGCCTAAATCAGAAATAACCCCAGTAAAGCCTGGCACTTTATCTCTAATTTGCTCAATCTCTTCAATAATTGATTCTTGAGATCGGCTTTGAATTATCCGCCCTTCATGCTCAGTAATAGAACAGAACGAACAGCCGCCAAAACAACCACGCATTATGTTTACCGACGTTTTAATCATATCGTAAGCAGGGATTTTGTCGTCGCCATAACTTGGGTGCGGAATACGCTGATACGGTAAACCAAACACATCATCCATTTCTTGGGTTTCAAGTGGATAGGCTGGCGGATTCACCCAAATAGAGCGATCGCCATGACGCTGAAACAACGCTCTTGCACAACCGGGGTTGGTTTCTTGGTGTAAAATACGCGATGCATGGGCATACAATGGTTTATTAACACTGACCTGCTCAAAAGCGGGTAACTTAACGTAAGTTTTTTCCCATGGCTTAGGACGCGCAGGCTGTATGGTAATTGGTTTTGCAGCTTCGGCTTTTAAATCAATACCCGCTTGCTTAAATTCTGATTTAGCACAACCCACATCATCCGCCCCATAAGGATTAGGAATAGGGTCTATTTTACCAATTTTATCAATGGCTGTTGAATCACTGCCGCGCCAACCGGGTAAAGGCTCTTTACGAATAACCGCCGTGCCTCTCACATCTTGTATGGAATCTATGGTTTCACCCGCAGCGATACGGTGCGCTACTTCAACCAATGGACGTTCGGCATTACCATAAATTAAAATATCACCCTTAGCGTCAAACAATACACTACGGCGTACTTTTTCTTGCCAATAATCGTAATGAGCAATACGACGCAAGCTGGCTTCAATGCCCCCTAAAACGAGTGGCACATCTTTATAGGCCTCACGACAACGTTGCGAGTATATTATCACGGCACGGTCAGGGCGTTTACCACCAACATTTCCCGGAGTATAAGCATCATCGTGACGCATTCGTTTTTCAGCGGTGTAACGATTGATCATCGAATCCATGTTACCGGCTGTAATACCAAAAAATAAGTTAGGCTTACCCAATGTCATAAACGCATCTTTAGAGTTCCAATCAGGCTGAGCAATAATGCCTACTCTAAATCCTTGCGCTTCAAGCACACGGCCAATTACGGCCATCCCAAAACTAGGATGGTCTACATAAGCATCACCGCTAATAATAATAATATCGCAGCTATCCCAGCCAAGCGCGTCCATTTCTTCGCGTGTTGTTGGTAAAAATGGGGCTGTGCCATAACACTCAGCCCAATACTTAGGGTATGAGAATAAGCCGCGTTCAGCTTTTAATGTGCTCATAAAATTGGCCGTTCAATAACAAAAGGCGCGAATTATACCCTATCGACATCCACGTTGATATAGCACAAAATGAAAGCACTGATTAAAAATTGTTTACCTTTATCGCATTACTAAAACAGACAAATCATCTAAGCTGATTACTGCTAATGTCTGCTTTTAGATTTATTTAAAGTAGATAAACTAGATGAAAATGATCGACTCTAGGCTAAACTATTAAATAAGCTGTGATTATTAATAATTCATAGATGCTGTAATATTAAAACCAATGAGGCATACCTATTAAACTACTTAAACAATTAATGCAGTTTTCAGCCATCTTGCTGTTGGCGTTTGTTGTTGTGGGATTACTTTTACCACAAAACTATCACGTGCAAAAAAGCATTAAAATAAATGCCCGCCCTCCTGTTATAAAGTCATTAGTGGAAGATTTTACTCAGTGGTACAAATGGTCGCCGTGGCAGCAAATAGATCCCAATATTGAATTTAGTATTGGTGAACCTAGTGCTGGTGCGGGAGCCTATCAATCTTGGCAAGGAAAGTGGGGGCAAGGCGAAATGACAATCACTTCATTAAGCGCCAATGAAGTTGTATTTAATGTATTATTTAATCAAGAACATATTATTACTAGCCGATTACTATTTAGCCCACATGCAAAAACTGTAACCTGGCATATACAAGGACAAGCAACTGTGCCGCTTATATCTGGCTATGTTGCTATATTTGCTGAAAATATATTAAGCAATATAGTCACCCTTGGGCTAAATAACTTAAAGACGGTAGCCCAACTCAGTGATGCACAAGCAATAATGGAAAGCCATGACAGTAAAAACCGCACAAGCCAGAATTAAACTTGCCAATATTATTGAGTCACTGTTAGGTTACTCGGTCACAAAAGTGAGTAATACGACTGCAGCTGATGAACAAATCTATAATACGCAGGGTAAATCAAAGTCTCTTTATCGTATTAATAGCGAGCATTCAGTATTAGCGCGAGCACAAAAAAGACAAGATCTACTGCTAATAAAACAACAACAAAATATCGAGACTATTTTAGCCTTAGCAATGGAATTTTGTCCTGATGTAGCCTGCGCTAAACAACCTGATGCCGATTGGGTAGAGCACTTTATTGCCTTATGTGAAGATACTTCAAATCAATCAATGCAAACATTATGGGCAAAAATTTTTACTGGCGAAACTATTAGCCCAGGTACCTTTTCTATAAAAAGCTTACAAACCCTCAAACATATGACCCAGCGCGAAGCGGATTCATTGAGAAAGTGTGTGTCTATTTCTGGGTATAACGAAAAAGATAGTAGTCACCTAATATTTTTAGGCTATTACAAAAAACCCTCGTTATTTGATTTATTAGGTAAGGGTAATAAAGTGTCATTAAGCATAGGTAAAAGCGGTGTGAGTTTTCCTGATGTATTAACCTTAATGGATTTAAATTTGTTATACCGTAAAGAGATTGAATCCGCTGCATTAAAAGCAGGACAAGAGATCACTCTCTCCTTTTTAACTCAAAAACTAACTTTAAAAGCAAAAAGTAACGACTTAGTACTAAGCTATTATAAGTTTACCCAAACCGGTGATGAACTGTTTAGACTAATGAATTACCCAATTAATAAAGTTTACAAACAGTTAATTGGTGCAGCATTTGAAGGGGAATTTGAATTAGTGTGGCACACTTCAAAATAACTAAAAAAAGCCACACAAGGTGGCTTTTCATTAAACTAATCGGTGCTTAAAAATGAACTTGTATACCCGCAAATGGGCCTGATGCATCAATATCAGTATTAATATCATCTACATCATCAAGTTCTAAAACCATAGAGCGGTAGCCCGCTTTAACCGCAACATCAACCGCTAGGTTATCAATCAACTCCCAAGCAATACCCATTTGGTAATCTCGTACTTTACTGTCATCAATAGCTAAAAAGCTACCTTCAGCAAAAACACTTAAACCACTAAATGGTAAACCTGCTTCTAAACGTCCATATGCTAAAGGTACTACACCTGAGAACTCTTCTATCTCAGTGAAGTTAGCACCACCTTGTTGTGATGTACCCGTTACCACAACTTCACCATCAAACTGCTTAGCATTAATACCTAAATCAATTGAGATTAAGTCGTTATCAAAAATTTCATAGTAAAGAATATAATCAATGTGCGATAAGTCAGTAACTGAATTAACATCAGTACCTACAACATAATCAGTGCCATTAAAAGTAAATGTATCTTCAAGTTGTGTTGCGCCGTTTAGTTCAAGCTCAGTGTATTTTAGTTTTAAGTTTGGTACTAGCGGTACTGGATGCTCAAGTGCGGCGTAATAGCTAACAAAAGTCTCATCTTCAAAGTTGAAGTTTTGTAGGGCATTATTATTATCAGAAAAGCCACCATCATTATCTGCTTTCCAACCATCAACTCCTACATATAAACCTAATACAGTGTCGGCTTGTGCTACAGGTGCTAAACATGCCATTGATAAGGCTGCTGCTATACAATACTTTTTCATTTTTTATCCTTGCGCTAATAATTCGCTAAGTTCAATCAGTGCCGCATTGGCTCTAGAGATATAATTTGCCATAACGAGTGAGTGGTTGGCGACATAACCGAATCCGTTGCCGTTTAGAATTATTGGGCTCCAAACCGTTTCTTGAGTCGCTTCAAGCTCGCGTATAATTTGTTGTAAACTAACACGGGCGTTCTTTTTATCAAGTACTTCGGCAAAATCATATTCAACTGCTTGTAAAAAATGCAGTAAAGCCCAAGTAGCACCACGTGACTCATAAAAGACATCATCAATTTCCCACCACGATGTTTTTACTTGTTGTTGTAATGGCGTATAAGTAGCTTGAGTATTTGAAGAATTGCCTGCTAAATCGGTATTTACTTTGTCTTGACCTACACTCGCGCTCAAACGCTGGCTTAAGCTACCTAAGCGTTTTTCTGCTTCTTTTAACCAACTGCGTAAATTATCTGCACGTGAGTAAAACTGGCTATCGCGCTCATGCTGATTCGCAATTTGAGAACGGTAAACTAATAAGTAATCAATACCCTTTTGATATTCGCCCTCAGCACTTGGCCATGCCCATGCTTCAGAACTAATATTAAATTGTGGCTGTGCTTTTTTAAGCGCTTCGTGCTCAGTTGATTGTGACTGTGAACGACTAAAATCTTTTCGCATTGATAATGCTAAATCACGCACCATTTCCAACGCGCCATACTCCCAAGCAGGCATGTTGTCCATTATTACGCTCGGTGGCAGTACATCATTTGATAAATAACCGCCTGACTTAGTCAAGAGAGTATCAGCGACGGTGATAAGTGTTGAAGTGGTTACATACCCTGTTACTGGTTTTTCACTACGTTGCTGTGCTTGCTGCTTGGCATTTTGTACCACATCAAAACGTGCAGGCTCTATGCTCCAGTACACTGAAATAGCGTAAAATACGACAAACAATAGTACCAATGCCGTTATTATTTTTCCTTTATGCTGTGACATTTATCCCCCTAATGATGACTATGATCTTTCGATGCTTTTACCGGCTCAGCTTGCGATGCTAGCGAAACTACTTTCGCATTGGTGAATACTCGATTTCCGTCTTCAAAATATAGCGTGAGTTTGCGTTCTTGACCTACTTTTAACGGCTCTTGCGGTTCAAACACCATTAAATGATAGCTCCCAGGCTTAAAATCGAGTTGCTGATGGGCCTTAATAAGCAGTGATTCTAATTTTTGCATTTTCATCATGCCATCAGCGTGGACGTGCTCATGAATCTCAACACGACCCAACCCATCTATGGTCGCTCTTGTAAGTGTTGCCGGAACATTACTGTGGTTTTCAATGCTGAAATAGCCCACACTGGCTTTGGTAGCCGGTAAAAACTCTCTTACTTGCGCATTTGTTACTTGTAATTGCGCAACAACACTATCGTGCTCATGTCCTTCGTGCGCCAATAACGAAGACGAAAAAACACCCACTATTAACGCACTTGCACTCAAAATACATTGTTTAATCATCAGTAAAATCCTTGTTAAAACGAAAAAATATAGCCCAAATCTATCATAATTCCCTAATATTAGGCAGCTAATTTAAGTTCAAGAAGCTACTTTTTTGTTATCTGCGATTAACCAGCACAAGCCTGCCACAAACAATAATGGCCAAGCAATCATCAGTGATCCGAATAAAAAGGCTAATATAGTTCCAGCTAGTGCCACCATCGCCGCGCCAACAAGCCCCATAGTTACCAAAGCAGCAATCGCAATAACAACAATAATGGCGACTAACGCCCCAATGAGCTCAATACCTGTCCAACTAATATCTGAAATCCACAACGGGAACTGCCATACATCAAAATGAATTATCGAACCGCTATTAATTAAAAATAATGTAACAATAAGTAGGCATACGGCGAAAGTTTTCATGTTATTCCCCTTACACTGCTTTTTCTTCAAGACAACAGTGTGCGATTAAATAACCTAGCGCCACTGCAAACGGAAAACTTAAAAATAATAAAACGGTGACTAAACGAGTAGACCATACCGGAAAGTCTAATCGGTAAGCTAACCCACTACAGACACCTGATATTTTTTTGTTAAGCGTATTTTTATACCAACGACGATGTGTATTAAAATTATTCATAACAATCTCCTTAGGCTGTTTGTTTATCAGCGGTGTTTAAACTCGCTTTTAAACTTGCCAGTTCTGCATCAATTTTTTCGTTTTTAACCAGTGACTCAATTTGCATTGCCGTATTGCTCGCTGTATCTGTCAGTTCATACGCTTCAACTTGCGATTCAACACTCTCAACACGGCGCTCAATTTGCTCAAATCGTGATAAAGCAGTAGCCACTTTATCGCTCTGCAGCTGAGTATTTATCTTTGCTCTTGCCTCAACGACATTTTCACGCTTTACAAGTTGTGCTTGCTTAGCTTTAGCCTGTGTCATTTTTTGCTGTAGGCGCTCACAGTCTTCTGTGATTTTTACAATTGATTGCTGCAATGTCTCAAGTTGTGTTTGTAAGCACTCTATGTTTTTTTCAATAACGTGTTTTTCAGCTAGTGCTGATTTAGCTAAATCGTCACGATTTTTTGCAATGGCATGTTCGGCCTTTAATTGCCAATTTGTGAGCGCTTGTTGTTTATTGCTTATTTGACGCTTGATATTCTTTTCTTCACATAATAGTGCTGCCGCGGTGCTACGACACTCATTAAGTGCCTCTTGCATTTCGGTTAGCATCAAATTAAGTAGTTTTTCTGAATCTTCTGCTTTATCTAGCATAGCTACGATATTTGCTTGAATGACGTCGTTTACGCGATTAAATATACCCATGTTATTCTCCTGATGATTTTTTATTTATACATCAACAGGATTCCAAGAGTTATGCCAACAACTTAAAATTCTTTTATTTTCATTAAATATCAATAATTTAAATTATTTTTGGCGGGTAAATTAATGACTAGTCACTGAATGAAATTAAGTCGAATTGGCTAATAAATTATATTTTTGACTAAAATTTGGGATCAAAAAAAGCCACCTGAGGTGACTTTTTCTATAAAGAGTATCTGCTATGCCAATTCTATTAAATTGGCATTACTCGGGTACGTAACTTAGTGCCTTATCCATAACACTTAAATCAGCTTGCTTACCATGACCATTTTCAGATAAGTGGCGTCTAAAGCCACGCGCACCAGGCTGCCCCTGAAAAATACCCAACATATGGCGTGCAACATGCCAAAAATTAGCCCCTAAACGCATCTCTTCTTCAATATAATCATACATAGAGCGTACAACATCATGTCGAGACTGAGTATTAGCCGCATCACCATAAATTTTTTCATCTACTTCATTAAGCATAAATGGATTACTGTAAGCCTCTCGGCCCACCATAACCCCATCTATGTACTGTAAATGCTCAAGACTTTGCTCAATGGTTTTAACACCACCGTTAATACTTAAATCAAGTTGAGGGTAATCTTTTTTAAGCTGGTAAACTCGGGGGTAGTTAAGCTCAGGAACTTCGCGATTTTCTTTCGGGCTCAACCCTTTTAGCCATGCTTTGCGCGCATGAATAATAAAGTCATCACAGCCAACCTTATGTGAAGCCTCTATCAAAGCACATAAAAATTCATAAGAATCTTGCTCATCAATACCAATACGAGTTTTAACCGTAACCGGAATATTCACTTCACTTTTCATTGCAGCAACACACTCTGCAACTAAATTAGGCTCGGCCATTAAACAGGCACCAAAGCGTCCATTTTGCACACGATCTGACGGACAACCTACATTAAGGTTTATTTCATCATAACCACGCTCACCAGCAAGCTTGGCACACTGTGCTAGCGCTTGCGGATCTGATCCACCTAATTGCAATGCCACAGGGCCTTCGTGCTGATTAAAATGCAAGTAGTCACCGCGGCCGAATAAAATAGCGCCTGTAGTGATCATTTCAGTGTAGAGCACGGTGTGTTTTGTCATTTTACGATGAAACGTACGACAGTGGCGATCAGTCCAATCAAGCATGGGTGCCACGCTAAAGCGTCGATTTAAAGTACGTTTATCCAAAATGTGATCCTCAAAAATTTATAATTTAAGCACAGCTTAAACGGCGCTGCATTTTACACAAAAGCCCTATGCGCAGCAATATTAAGCAAACACTTGCAAGCCAAAGTATTGCGCAATACCGTTTAAAATATTAGTTACTGCGACTGAGCTTAAAATTAACCCCATAATTCGACTAATAATACTCGCCCCACTATCACCTATTATTTTATGTACATGCGTAGCAAGTAATAACAAAATCAGTACCACCACTAAAACAGCTAACATCATTGATGAGGTAATCATTTGCTCAACCCAGGTATACTCCTCATTGCGCGTCATTAATACCGCACCTAACATGGCACCGGGACTGGCTATTGATGGGATAGCGAGCGGAAAAATAGCGGTTTCAGTACTATCTCTAACACTTTTAATTTCAGCTTCAGGCTTACTTTCACCAAAGGTCATGGAGAGTGCAAAAATTAATAAAATTAAACCACCTGCTATTTGAAATGCCGAGAGCGGAATCTCAATCACATTCAGTAATTGCTCGCCAGCAACTACAAAAAATAACAGTACTAAAGCAGACACACCCACGGCCTTAAAAATCACTTTACGCTTAAACTTGTCGTCATCTCCACGAGTTACGGCGATAAAAACCGGGATTGTGCCAATTGGATCGATAACCGCAAAAAAGAAAATAAATATAGCCAATAGTTCATGCATTAATGAGTACCTTTTCATTAAATCGGTTAATAAAACGCTGCAACTACAATACAGTATGTTAGTATATCACGGCAGCGTAAGGATGAGAGAAGATGAATATAGAATCACTCGTAAGTAAAGCAAAACAAGTATGCGACAACCGTGGTGCGCGATTCACACCAATTCGCGAGAAGGTATTTCGTTTATTGGCCAGTGCTCAAGGTGGTGTGGGTGCATACGATTTACTTGAACAATTAAAAGTCACTGAAACAGGCGCTAAACCTGCAACGATTTATCGTGCTTTAGACTTTTTAGCCGAACTCGGTTTTATTCATAAAATTGAAAGCACCAATGCATTTATGCTGTGTCATCATTTTGATCATATTCATCCTGTTCAGCTATTAATTTGTGATAGCTGCGGTTTTGTTAAAGAGCTGCACTCAACAGTAATTTCACATGAGCTCAATAACTTAGCAGCCGAAAGTGGCTTTGTAGTTTCCGGACAAACAATAGAAGCACATGGTAAATGTGACTCTTGCCGAGCATAGATAAGCGACTATAGCTATACTTTACGTATAACCTTTATCAGTACCAATTTAAGGACATCTAATATGAATGTAGAGTTCATTAATCCCTTTTTAGCTTCTTTGATGAATGTATTGAGCACTATGGCTCAAACTCAGTTAAAACCAGGCAAGCCACGCATTAAAACCGATGAGATAGCCTGTGGTGATGTATCGGGATTAATTGGTATGGTTGGCCCTCAAACTCGCGGTTCATTTTCAATTACCTTCGACGAAGGTTTAGCGCTAACCATTATGGAACGAATGTTAGGCGAACGACCAGACGACATAAATGAAGAAGTAACCGACATGGTCGGTGAAATAACTAATATGGTTACCGGTGGTGCTAAGAATTTACTAGGTGAAAAAGGCTATGATTTTGCCATGGCAACACCCATTGTTGTGTCTGGTAAAAACCACACTATTACTCACAAAAGTGACGGCAAAAAAATTCTTATGCCGTTTACCAGTGACGCAGGTAATGCAAATATAGAAGTGAGTTTCGATAAGCTATGAGCTGGTCGCAAACCACAATTACATTAAAGCCTCGCTCGCGGGGCTTTCATTTAATTGATAACGACATACTTACTCACCTCCCACAACTGAGTCAGCTTAAAGTTGGTTTATTACACTTATTTATTCAACACACCTCTGCCAGCTTAACTATTAACGAAAACGCCGATCCAACGGTACGCATGGATATGGAAAGCCACTTTAATCAGTTTGTTCCAGAGCGCCAGCCTTATTATCGCCATGACTATGAGGGCGATGATGATATGCCTGCCCATATAAAAACCAGTACCTTAGGTTGCGAATTAACTATCCCGATTAGTCACGGTCAGTTAGCGCTGGGAACTTGGCAAGGAATATACTTAGGTGAGCACCGTGATCATGGTGGTTCAAGGCGTATTATTGCAACTTTGCAAGGCGAAGCGTTTTAGGTTTTACAACATAGATCATTCGCACACATTGAACATTTCAAAAAAGTTACATAAATTTATAATGATTCGCGTATGGGTCATTGTTTGCTATTTGAAAATGAATATCTGGAAAGTAAATATGATTGGAGCGGTACACGAGGCTCGAACTCGTGACCTCGACCTTGGCAAGGTCGCGCTCTACCAACTGAGCTAGTACCGCATTAAAAATAGTCAGAT
>NZ_PNDJ01000072.1:0-20160 GCF_005887255.1 Pseudoalteromonas sp. S1609
GTGACCTTTCAAGGTTGGATTTGCAGCAGTCTGTTTGGTATTTAGGCAAGGCAGCGCCTATGTGGTGTGGGTATTCCCCATAAATAGGCGATAACGCAGTATCCATGCCAAACAGGCGCTGCCCGAAGGGTTCTGCCTAGGGGCTATTTATTCTTTGTTGCCTACATGGATGTAGGTAAGGGGCGTGTGCAGGACGCGGAAGTTTTGCTCGGTTATGACTTGTTCTTACTAGGATGTAAGCCAGTAGAATAACGCAGGAGCAGTTATCGAGCCTACTAGGTTACAACCCTTGTGCCGCGATTAAATCGCCCCTAGCTTGAACAAATTTTAATCTGAAAAGATTAACAGGCCCTAATATTTTCTAATTGATTTATTCAACTGCGTTTGAAATTCATCAGGAAATAAAATTGTGCCGTCGTCTTCTTCGGTAGGGAACACGGCAACTAGTAAGTCGTCTTCTTCAAGGCCTGGCGTCCAGCGGCTAAACCAATCTGCTGTTGGAATTGCTTTTGGTGTACATCCTTCCCATTCACCGGTTGCCCATGCTTGTGCAAACTCACGGGTTGGCCATACGGGTACGCAATCGTCGTCTTCGTTAGTGAGCATTACGCAGCCGTCGTCATCGTTTAAAATCCACACTTGCTTAAACTGTTGCACAGTTTCGTACATGTATGCGAGTCGTTTTTTTGCGCCAAGACCTAAAATTACGTCGTCTTGCTTTGATAAATTGTCAGTGGTCATTTTTGGCTCTCTCTCACTGTGGGGGGAATACAAAAGGCAGCGACATACTGCGCTTTAAAATTAAGTTTAGCTAATGGCTGCAAGCAGCTCGTCGGCTAGTTGGTTTAGTGCGTCAGGGTCTTGATTTGTTAATGCATAAGTGCGCAATCCATAAATACCCATAACACAAAATCGTGCTAGTTCTATGGCACTTCGTCCATTGGTAATTTCTTTGTTATCTATCGCTTTTTGTAATTGCTGCGCAAAGGCATGCTCGTACGCCGTTAAATTAGTACGTAATACGTGGCAAATTTGTGGATCGTTACCCTCTACCTCGCTAATGCTTTTTGTAAGCAAGCACACTTTAGTTGCTTCGCCGTCAATACATTCTTGCACAATGATATTAAGGTATTGTTTCAGCGTATCTAAAATACAATTACTGTGCTCAAACAGCGCCGTAAATTGTGTATTGCGATCGGTTTGGTATTGCTCCGTAGCGGCTAAAAAAATACCTTTTTTATTACCAAATGCTCCATACAAAGAACCCGGATGTAAATGGGTTGCTTGAGTCAATTTTTGCATACTGGTTTTTGCATAGCCATGAAGCATAAACATGGCCATAGCCTGGCGTAGTACAAACTCTTTATCAAATTCTGCAGTTCTCATAATGACTCTTTTAGTGGAGAGAGTAGTAATGAAGAAATTTATTTTTCTTAGGCCTAGGTGGCAGTTTACGCAATCTTAAACAAAGTTTCAAAATTATACTTGAATATTCATTCAAGTGACCTTATCTTGAATGTACATTCAACAAAGGATAAATATTATGTCGATTGACTTACTTTCACCTTTTAAATTAAATAACAGCATAGAACTGCAAAACCGCGTACTTATGGCACCATTGACCCGTTGTATGGCAGATGACAATTTAGTGCCAACACAAGCCATGGTTGATTACTACGCTCGCCGTGCTGATGTAGGCTTAATTATTAGTGAAGCCATTATTATCCGTGCTGATGCTCAAGGTTATCCAAATACACCTGGGCTTTTCACTAGCGAACAAATTCAAGGTTGGAAAAAAGTCACTGACGCAGTACATGCTAATGGCGGAAAAATGTTTGCACAACTATGGCATGTTGGCCGTGTAGCACACCCTCACTTTTTTGGTGGTGATGTTTTGGCGCCATCGGCAATTGGGGTTGAAGGTTCAGTGCCGCGTATGCGCGAGCTCACTTATGTTACGCCAAAGCCTGTAACTACAGACGACATTAAAGGCTTAGTGGCTGACTACGCTAAAGCCGCAGAAAATGCGATGGAAGCGGGTTTTGACGGCGTAGAAATTCACGGTGCTAATGGTTATTTAATTGATCAATTTTTACATTATGCGGCAAATGAACGTGATGACGAGTACGGGCAAACACCAGAAAACATGTCGCGCTTTGCACTGGAAGTAACCGATGCAGTTATTGATGTTGTAGGCAATGAGCGTACCGCTATGCGTTTAACACCGGGTGCCTACTTTAATATGAGCGAAGACAATCGCGATAAAGCAGTATTTGACTACTTATTACCAGAGCTTGAAAACCGCAAGTTAGCTTATTTACACGGCGGTATTTTTGACGACAGCATGCGTTTTGATTCACTAGAAGGTAAATCAACCTCTGAGTTTTTACGAGCTGGTTATGCCAGTACCTTAGTGGGTGTAGGTAGTTATAGTTTTGAAACTGCGAAAGAAGCGATTAACGACAATAAATTTGATTTAATTGCTATTGGTCGCCCGCTTATAGCTAACCCAGATTACATTAGCAAAATTAAAAACGGCGAAGAAGTCACAGCTTACAGTGATGAAATGCTAGCTGAATTGAAATAGCAGCTAATTTTTTAAAAAATAATATAGCACTCATGGGCAACCGTGAGTGTCTTTTTTTATACATTTATTTGCCATAATTTACTCATAATTGTTTAATCTTGCTGTCAATAAAGTTCCCCCTCGTTGTCATATTTAAAAAATAGACTGTGCCCGCTTTCATAATTACCTTTCATAATTAGAATCAAACGGGACAACAATGTACGCTTTAAAAAATAAATCGATTTTGAGCATGGCTGTGGCCATGGCGGTATCAACTTCAGCTTATGCTAACGATAACGATAACGTGATAGAAGAAGTAACCGTTACTGCAAAACCAACCAGTTATGCAAACAACGTTATTGAACCTGCCATGCTTGAGCAACAAAGCTCGGTATCGAGTGTGCTATCAGTAATAGATAACTTACCTGGCATTAGCATAAACGAAGGCGACGCATTTGGCGGCGACGATTGGTCAACCACTATTACCATGCGTGGTTTTAGTATTGACTCAAACCAGCAGCAATTAGGTATGACGGTAGACGGTATTCCTAATGGCGGTTCTAATTATGGCGGTGGTGCTAAAGCGAATCGTTACCTAGATAGCGAAAACTTGGTGACTGTGGAAGTTGGCCAAGGTACCTCAGATATTAAATCAGCCTCGTTAGAGGCGCTAGGCGGTACTTTTAACTTTGTAAGTAAAGCGCCTAGCTTTGAAAAAAGCACCACTTTTGCATATACCTCAGGCAGCCATGACGCAAGTCGCTATTACGTTAAACACGAAACTGGCACCATTTTTGATAATACTCAAGCGTATGTGAGTTATTCGCAAACCGATACTAGCCGTTGGATTGGCTCGGGCAGCAATGGTGGGAAAGATAACCAACACGCTGAAGCGAAATTTGTCACCACCCTTGATGAGTTAACTATAACAGGGCGTTTATCTTACGATGATGTAAGCGAGACGAATTACAACAGCGTGAGCTTGGCACAATTTGAACAAACTCCAGATTGGGATCAACTAACATGGAACTGGGCAGGCGTTCCGCACTTTGACCAAATGTTTGCAGAAGGTTGGGGCACATTACGTGAAAACACTCTAGGGTATTTAAAGTTTGAATACGCGATTTCACCCACCTCATTGTTAACCATTAGCCCTTATTATCATAAAAACTCAGGCCGAGGTGATTGGATCCCTCCTTATTTAACGTCCCCTGTAGATGAAAATGGTAACCCAACCACAGAGGGTGGTACAAACGCAGGCTCTTATGGCTTTACAGATAGTAATGGTAACCCACTTGCTCCCAATGCAGGTTGTACGGCTAGCTTAAACTGGCCGTGGGAGTCAGGCCCTGAGCTTAATCCTGCATGTTACGATGCTGATGCAACGCCAGTTATGTCTTATCGTCATACACATTATAATAAAGACCGTTTAGGGGTAACTGCTAATTATCAAGCAAGCATTGGCATGCACGATATTGAAGCCGGTTTTTGGTATGAGCAAAGCGACCGTGATGAGTCACGAGATTGGCATAAAGTTATAGATGCGCGTATTTATCATCATTTTGATAACACCCCTTATTGGACGCAATATAAAAACACCTTTGAGACCGATACGCTCAAATGGTACGCCCAAGACTCAATGGCATTTGGCGACTTAACCCTTAATCTAGGGGTGAAAAAGTACTTAGTAGACATAGAAAAGTATGACCATTATCAAAATGCGACAACAGCTAAAGTAAACAGTGATTCAGACCTTCTATTTAGTGGCGGCATTTTGTATCAGCTAAATAGTAATACTGAGTTATTTACCAGCTATAGCGAAAACTTTGCCGCCATTAAAGATGGTGTGCTTGAGCGCGACAGCTCTGACTTATCAGCTATTAAGCCAGAAACCGCTGAAAATATTGATCTAGGTGTACGCTATCAAAATAATGCACTTAAGCTAACGGCAACGGCCTATTCAATTGAATTTGATAACCGTATTACCTTTATCGCACCAGGCAGCGACACGGGGGGTATTGATTACACCATAGGTACTAACGGCTCGTACCTAAATGTGGGCGGTATTGAATCGACAGGTTTAGAACTGTCAGCAAGTTATATGCTTAATAATGAGTGGAATGTATATAGCTCATACACCAATAATAGCTCTGAATACAAAGGCGATGCGCCAGGCTTTGAAGCAGGAGGCAAAGTAATTGATTCAGTAGATGATTTATTTGTGCTTTCAACCGATTATTACAGCGGTGATTTCCGCTTTGGTTTATCGGCTAAATACACTGGCGAGCGTGGCGATGTAGATAGCTATACCGTGGTTGATTTAAATGCAGGCTACGCAGCTGAAGTTAATGCTGGCCCCTTCAAAGCAATTGATATTGCTTTTGTGGTTTACAACATTACTGATGAAAGCTACCTAGCGGGCGGCACAGGTAATGGAAGCACTTACTTTATTGGCGCCCCACGCACAGCAGCCGTGACGTTAACCGCCACGTTTTAAAACGTAATAAACGTAATTAAGCCCATCATTGATGGGCTTTTTGCTATAAAAAGGTTGATGAGAACACAATGAAAAGCATGATAAAAATAACTGGCTTAAGTTTAATTTTATTGTTTAATAATATGGCATTGGCAGCACCGCAAAATGTTGTGTTGGTAACTTTAGATGGGGTTCGCTGGCAAGAAGTCTTTAATGGTGCCGATAGCAAGCTGATTAATAATAAAGATTTTGTTAAACAACCAGCACATTTAAAGAGCCAATTTTGGCATGAAAGTCCGCAACAGCGTCAACAGTTGTTAATGCCATTTTTAACTCAAACCATTGCAAAACACGGCGTTATTATTGGCGATAGGGCTAAAGGCTCAACTATGTCGGTGAGTAATCCGTGGTATTTTTCATATCCTGGGTATAACGAAATTCTTACTGGTGAAGTGGATGAAAGTATCAACAGTAACGACAAGGTATTCAACCCAAATAAAACTATTTTAGAGCGTTTAAACGCCCAACCTGAATTTAAAAACAGCACCGCGTTATTTGGTAGTTGGGATGTGTTTCCTTACATTGTAAATACTAAGCGCAGTAAAGTGCAGGTGAATGCGGGGTTTATGCGCGTTGCTGATGATTTATTTGCCGACGCAGCGCTACTTAATGCGCTACAAACAGAAATACCCAGCCCATGGCACAATGTACGGCTTGATAGTTTTACCTATCGTTTTGCCAAAGCGTATATGCTGGCGAAAAAACCAAGACTACTGGTGATTAGTTTAGGAGAGACTGACGACTTTGCTCACGATGGCCATTACGATGCTTACTTAAAGTCGGCCAAACAAAGCGATGCATTTTTAAATGATTTATGGCAAACCATTCAAAGCACAGCGGGTTACAAAAATAATACCACGTTAATTGTTACTACTGATCATGGCCGTGGAAGTCACGCCAGTGATTGGCAACATCACAGCTCTAAACGGGCATTAGCAAATTCGGAGCAGGGTAAAAAGGCATTTCCTGAGGGAATTATTGGCTCTGAGCATATTTGGCTGGCAGCTATTGGCCCTGCAATTAAAAATAACGGCTTAATTAAAACTAAAAACGAGCTTAAACAAGCGCAAGTTGCCGCCACCGTTTTAAAAGCACTTGGGCAAAACCCACACATAATTAACCCTAATATGGCACCGGCTATTAATGAGATTTTAAAATGAAACAGTTACTAAAAACCGTTAAGTATTCTGCACTGTCACTGACTATTGTGATTAGCAGTGTAGCAATGGCTGCGCCGTCTAAAATATTATTTGGTTCTTGCGGGCACCAAGATAAAGACATTCCTATATTTAACGCCATTAACAAAGAGCAGAGTGATTTATTTATTTTTTTAGGCGATAACATTTATGGCGATACTAACGACATGGCTGTACTTAAAAATAAATACCAACGCCTTGGGGCAAAGCCTGGCTTTAAAGCACTACGCGCAAAAACACCAATAATAGCCATGTGGGATGATCACGATTATGGTCAAAATGACGCGGGGAAAGAGTATCCGCATAAGGAAGCATCGCGACAAATCATGCTCGATTTTTGGCAAGAACCGGCAAATTCAAAACGCCGTACCCGTGCTGATGGTATTTATACCTCGTACATGTATGGCGAAGGCGAGCAAACCGTGCAGGTGATCATGCCAGATTTACGCTTTAATCGTGACACACTTAATTCTGTTAGCGAGCTTGAGTATTACACCAAGCGTAAACTAAATAACCAAGGCCCGTACAGTCCAACTGAAGTTAAAGGCGCGTCAATGCTAGGGGAGGCACAGTGGCAATGGCTTGAAGCCGAGCTGAAAAAGCCAGCGGCAATAAAGCTAATAGCGTCAAGCTTGCAGTTACTGCCAGATTTTACCGGCTGGGAGTCGTGGGCAAATTTTCCTGAGGATCGAAACCGTTTATTTGCGTTAATTAAAAAACACCAAGTAAATGGTGTGATTATTATTAGTGGCGATACTCACTGGGGCGAGATTTCAAGGTATCAACATAACCTTGATTACCCGCTTATTGAAATGACCAGCTCAGGCCTGACAGAAAAGTGGAAAGACGTTAGCCCTAACCAGCATCGTGTCGGTGATTACACGCATAATGTTAACTATGGTGATTTAAGCATAGACTGGCAACAAGTCGACCCTGCTATTTCATTAAAGCTTAAAGGCATTGAGGGTCAGGTTATTATGCAAAGTGACTTTAGTCTTTCAAGTATTAGTCCTTATAAATAGCATCACCATTTAAATAATAAACGCACTGCGGTTCAAGCTGTGCGTTTAAAAGTTCATCTATTGGCGGGCTAACTTGCTGATTTATTAACGCCAATGCTCCCTTAGCGCTACCGCTTAAATTGAAAATATCTTACACTGGCTTTATCTCAAGTAAGGCTGGTATCGTATGCTCAATATTATTCAATCAAACCGTATGGAAGCCCTGCAAGCGCAGTTTCATCAGCTATTAAAAATAAACCCATTGCAAAGCCCATTTGATAAAGAAGTGGTGTTAGTGCAATCGCCGGGTATGTCGCAGTGGCTTAAAATCGGTTTAAGTGAAAATTTAGGCGTAGCTGCACAGGTAGACTTTCCGCTGCCGTCGAGTTTTATTTGGCAGTTGTATCAGCAGTTACTGCCAAATGTGCCTAAAGAGTCGGCCTTTAATAAACCTAACCTTGCTTGGAAATTATTTGCCATTTTACCCCAGTGCATAAATGAGCCGCTGTACTTACCGCTTAAAACCTATTTAGAGGGCGATATTGACGGCCAAAAAACCTTTGCTCTATGTGAAAAAATAGCCGATGTGTACGACCAATATTTGATGTACCGCCCCCATTGGATAGCCACTTGGGATAGTGGCACCGATGAGCTTGACGATGTTGATATAACGATTGCGCCTTGGCAACCCGATTTATGGCGTCGTATCGTCAAATTAAGCAAGCAGCTGGGGCAAAGCCAATTTCACCGTGCCAATATGCAAGGGCAGTTACTCAGTGCACTTGAGAGCATGGATAGCAGCTTATTACCAAAACGCATTAGCTTATTTGGCATATCTGCCATTGCTAGCTCGCAGCTTGAGGTGTTTGAAGCCTTAAGTAAAAAAACTGAAGTGTTTTTGTTCTTTTTTAACCCTAGCGAGCATTACTGGGGCGATATTATTGATGAAAAAACAGCCGCTAAAATCACCGCTAAATATGCCAAAATGCCGCTGCTGGAAGCACAGCAAAAAAAGCACACCAACCCTGATGAGGAATACTATTTTATTGGTAATCCGCTATTGTCATCGTGGGGTAAACTCGGCCGCGATTATTTTGAGCAACTAGTACAGCTTGATGCCCGCTGGATTGATGGCTTTATAGATGCATTTGACGATAGCTTGCTCGGCCAAGTGCAAAGTGAAATTTACCAACTTGCCTTTAAAGGTGAGTCGCTCACCGATGATAAAGAATGGTTTATTAACGACGAGGGCAAGCTGCCAATTACTGCAAACGATGCAAGCATTACACTAAGTGATTGCCATACACCGCTTCGAGAAGTAGAGCGTTTGCACGATTACTTACTTAATTTATTTAATCAAAATCCAGCGCTTACCCCTAAAGACATCATCGTGATGATGCCCGATGTTGGCACCTACAGCCCTTATATTGAAGCAGTTTTTGGTGGTGCACAGGGCAGCCGATTTATACCTTATGCGCTAGCTGATTTAGCCATAGAGCAAGAAAAGCCAGTACTGAGTTCGTTTGCTAGTTTAGCTAATTTACCATTTTCGCGCTTTGGTGTGTCGGATATTCTCGATTTATTACAGGTTACCCAAATTGCTGAAAAATTTGGCTTAGAAGCGCATGAATATGAGCAAATTCAGTATTGGTTGGAGCGTGTTGGCGTTAAATGGGGTGTAAACGCTGAACATAAAAGTAGCTTTGATTTACCCGCAATTGAGCTTAACACTTGGCAACATGGCTTAAACCGGTTACTACTGGGTATTGCCATGCGCGATGAACAATGCCCATTTAATGGCATTTACAGTGCTGATGAGGTTGAGGGCATGGCACTTGATACACTTAATAAGCTGGTACATTTTATTGATGTTCTGCAAGACTTCAAAGCTAAGCTCACCCCCGATGACACACTCACCAATAAAGCCCAAATTTTAAATGAGCTGCTCAATACTATTTATGAAAGCGAAAGCGACGACAGTTGGGATTTATTAGTACTACAAAAAGTACTCGAAGATATAGGTAAGCACCACGATAACGGTGATTACAGTGAGGCCGTATCGCAGCGCATTGTTAGCTATTTAATTAAACAAGGCATACAAGAAAAAGGTGTCGGCCAGCGTTTTTTAGTGGGGCAAGTAAATTTCTGTACGTTAATGCCAATGCGCGCCGTGCCGTTTAAGGTGGTGTGTATGCTAGGCTTAAACGATGCCGATTACCCGCGTACCGTGCAGCCTATCGGGTTTGACCTAGTACCTTATTCTAAAAAGCAAAAAGGTGACCGTTCACGAAAACTCGATGACCGTTATCTCTTTTTAGAAGCGCTTCTTAGTGCCCGAGATAATTTATATATGAGCTACATTGGTCGCTCATGTTTTGATAACCAGCCACGAATGCCATCAACACTTGTCAGTGAATTGTTAGAATACATAGGTCGCAGCTTTAAACTTAGCGAACCCAGTGATAAACCCTTGCCAGATTGCCTTATTAGCCAACAACATTTACAACCTTTTAATAGTCATTATTATTTGCCAGCTAGCGCTGAACAGGCAGGGCTTAACAACCACAGCTATAACCCAATTTGGCTGCCTAGCGAAGCCTTTGAGCCAAAAGCAATCACTGCGCTTGATGTAACGCCTCCAGAGCTGCTTGATCTTGATATGTTTATTCGCAGTGTGTGCCACGCCCAAGAGAGCTTTTATCAGCAAAGCCTAGGGTTACGTTTGCCGCAATTTAACGATATAGCCAAAGATGAAGAACCGTTTAGCTTAGATGCGCTGCGCCGTTATTTTTACCTTGATGAAATACTTGAAGCTAATATTAACGATACACCACTGAGTACCGAACAAATACTGCAGCGCGGTGAGTTGCCGCAAGCCCATGTTGGCAGCTTAATTTATGAGAGCATGCAACATCGCGTTGATGCGCTTGCAGGGCAAGTAAAACAACAAATAAAAGCGGGTAAAAGCGAACCGATAGAGGTGTTACTTTTGCTTGAAAACACCACCATTGAAGGCTGGTTAAACCATGTGTATATGCAAAAACAAGTGTTTTATCGCAGTGCTAGTATTAAAGCTAAAGATTTAATTAAAGGCTTTATTTATCATCTTGCTGCACAAAGCATGCAACAAGAGGTTGAAACTTTATTACTGGGTTTAGATAAACAAATTAGCTTTGCCCCAATGAGTAAAGCCGATGCCGATTTACTGCTCGCAGATTGGTTTGAGCTTTATAAAGCATTACGCAACAAGCCCGTCGCGTTTTTTCCGGTAAGTGGTTATGAATACGTAAAAAGCGGTAGTGATATGGCAAAAGCCAACAGTAAATTTAGTCCACAGTATATTGGCCGAGGCGAAGGAGAAAACCCATATATTCGTTTAACAGTGCAATCACTTAATGACTGCCAAGACGAATTTATACATTGGAGCGATAAGCTACTCGCCCCATTATTCGAGCACGCCAAGGAGAGTGACTATGCAAGCGCTTAATCCGCTCACTATGCCATTATTAGGGCAAAGCTTAATTGAAGCCAGTGCTGGCACAGGTAAAACCTACACGATCACGGGTTTGTATTTGCGTTATTTATTGGGCATGCAAATACCTGGTGAGCTGAATACGCCATTGAGTGTTGAGCAAATTTTGGTAGTCACCTTTACCGATGCCGCCACGCAAGAAATTAAAGACCGTGTTCGTAGCCGAATTATTGCCGCGCGTGATGCGTTACTTGGGCAAGTACCCAATGATGAGCTAATTGAGGGTGTAATAGCGGGCGTTGATGACAAGCACCGTGCATTTGACTTACTCGATGCCGCAGCTAAATCAATGGACGAAGCAGCTATTTTTACCATTCATGGTTTTTGTCAGCGAATGCTAAAACAGCATGCGTTTGAATCCGGTGTGGCATTTAACTTAGAGTTCATTTTAGATGAGCGCGATATTCTGCTTGAATCCATAAAAGACTTTTGGCGTGCGTTTGTATACCCACTCAGTAAAGAAAGAACAGATGCGATTTTAGCGGTATTTGCTGCGCCCGAATCACTATTTAGTCATGTAAGTAGTATTTTAAATAAGGCGAACGCAGAGATAACACCGCAAGTTAGTTTAGATGCGGTATGGCAAGCGCGAGATGAATACTTGGCGTGTGTTCCAGCCTTTAAAAAAGCCTGCCTAGAGCAAGAGTTTATTGGTGCTGTTAAAGCATCCGATTTAAGTGGCTCAAAAACACCTGGGCGAAAGGGCAGTCTTGCTGCACTTGAAGCATTTTGCTTAGGCAGTGATGACTTTTTTGAATTTGGTACCAGTAAGTATTCGTTTGAGGTGTGGAGTAGCGAGAACTTAAGTAATGCCGCTAATTATAAAAAAAATGGCACATTACTGACGCATCCACTTATTAGCCAATTCGATGCCTTAGCCGCACTTAACAACACCATTAACCAAGGGTTAAAAATTGCGATAGTGCAATATGCGGCGAGCTGGGTAAAAGCGGCCATAGTTAAACGCAAACAAGAACAAAGCGTGATCACCCCTGACGATTTACTGACTAATTTACACAGTGCCTTAAAGAGTGAACAAGGTGATGTGCTCGCACAAAAAATAGCGCAGTTATTTCCGGTGGCAATGATAGATGAGTTTCAGGATACTGACCCGATTCAGTACGGGATTTTTAGTAAAATTTATGCTCAAAGCAATACCACTTTAGCTATGATAGGCGATCCCAAACAAGCAATTTATGGGTTTAGGGGCGCAGATATATTTACCTACATTGGCGCAAAAGAAGCGGTAGATGAGCCACAACAATTTACATTGGGCACTAACTTTCGCTCAAGCAGTGATATTGTAAATAGCGTAAATAGCTTATTTAGCAAATACGAAAACAGCTTTATTTATAACGACGCCATTCCATTTAATAAAGTGAAAGCGAAAGGAAAAAAAGCAGATGAGTCGTTTTTAATTGACGGTAAACCTGCCACCGCCTTTGAGTTTAATGTGTTTGTAGATGAAGCCGGCGATGAAAAAAATAAGCCGACCAGTAAAGGCTTAGGGCAAGCTCATTTAGCCACCCATTTTACCAATAAAATTGTTACTTTACTTGAGCAGGCAAACCAAGGAATAGCCTGTATTGGCAGTACGCCGGTAAGCGCTGCTGATATTTGTATTTTGGTGCGCGACCGCGTTGAAGCACAAATAATGAAGCAAGCGCTGAGTAAAGCTAATATTGCCAGTGTGTATTTATCGCGCGACAGTGTATTTAGCCAAGAGTTAAGTCATCACTTGCTCAATTTTTTAACGGCTTTGCATGGTCAGTACGATGAGGCGTTACTACGCGGTGTATTAGCTGGCCCGTTATTTTGTTTAAGCTATAACGATATTTTTGCTCTAGCCGATGATGAAAATAGCTGGCAAGAACACCTAAACTTTTTTGCTCAACTTAGCCATATTTGGCATAAGCAAGGGGCAATGGCAATGCTCGAACGCTTACTGAGTCACAATCAGCTCAGTGCCAAATGGCAAGGTTTGGGCTATAACGTAGAACGGTGGCTTACCGACTTTAGACATCTTGGCGAAATACTGCAGCAAAAACAAATAGAGCTTGAAGGGACACTTCGTTTATTACGTTGGTTTGCGCAAAAGGTGAGCCAGCAAGATGGCGAAACAGTGCAAGTTCGCTTAGAAAGTGATGCGAACTTAGTTAAAATTGTGACTATGCACGCTTCTAAAGGGCTTGAATACCCATTGGTATTTATGCCATTTGCCAGTGGTTATCGTGAAACTAAAGACGCGCTTTATCATCAAAATGGTAAGTTGATTTACGATTTAAGTAAAAATGAAGATGCCCTGCAAAAAGCCGAGCAAGAACGTTTAGCTGAAGATTTACGTTTGCTTTATGTAGCACTGACTCGTGCAGTGCATTTTTGTTCGCTGGGCGTGTATAACATTTCTCAAGGGCAAAGTAGCCGTTTAGCAATTCAAAGTAGTGCGCTGGGGCATGTATTGTTCTCAGGGTTAGAGATAACCAGCAGCCAAGTGTGGCGCACCCATTTAAGTGAATTTTGTGAGGCTAATCATGCTATGCAATATCAGCAATTTACCTCAGGCGAACTAGTTGAGCAGGGCATACTTCGGTTAAAAAATAGTAACACTAAACAGCACGATTTACTTATTAATACAGTAACGGCGCAGATTGAACGTGACTGGCGAGCAACCAGCTTTAGTGCCTTGAGCTTTAAAAAGCATGCAGAGCAACTTGCTCCTGGACGCAGTGATGAAGATCATCAAAGAGATGAGTTTGCTGTGCAGCAAGATGAACTTCCTTCACCGTATAGCTTTCCAAAGGGTGCAAAACCAGGGAGTTGTTTGCACGAAATATTTGAGCAGCTTGATTTTACCAGTCCGGTAAATCATCCCACGAATACAGAGCAAAACTTAACGGCTGTGATTGAGCGTGCTTTTGAAAAATACCATATTGATGAGCAATGGCAGCAAATTACCGAGCAATGGGTACTCGATGCACTTAATTGCCCGTTAAACAGCGAGAATAATTTAAGTTTGAGCCAATTAGCGCCAAGTGACTGTTTAGTAGAAATGGAGTTTAACTTACCGCTTAGCAGCCTCAGTGCCCCTAAGCTTAATGAAGTGTTGATTAAACATTTTGGCTTTAACCAAAGTAAACTTGAGTTTGCCCATGTTAAAGGGTTACTAAAAGGCTTTATTGATTTAATTTTTTGCTACCAAGGCAAGTATTATATTTTAGATTATAAATCGAATTATTTGGGCAGTACCGCCGCTGATTATGTGCCAGAGCAGCTAGAGCAAGCCATGACCAGCCACCAATATCATTTACAGTATTTAATTTATACCGTAGCGCTGCATCGCTTGCTTAAACAGCGAATTCCCGATTATTCAATAGAGGCGCATTTAGGCGGTGTTTATTATACTTTTTTACGCGGTATGCCAGCAGGTGAGGGAGTGTACTTTAAACAGCTAAGTGCAGATCAAGTCGTTATTTTAGATGGCTTGTTTAGCCAAGGAGCCATGCTATGAGTGATTTAAATCAACAACCGGGTTTGTTTGATGACTTAGATGATGCGCCTTTAGTTGAACCTGTGCTCACAACAGCACAGCCAACGATGCAGGCCAGCGAAAGTATTGAAGTCGTGCCGTTGCTAACGTATTTAACGGACGAACATAGAGTGCGAGTGGTTGATGTAAAACTGGCTGAATTGCTCAGTGGCACAAACGCACAGCAAGGGTATGACGACCTCTTTTATATAATTTTAATGCTGTGTTTATCGCAGCAAAGCCAACATAGCTGTTTAACCCTAACAGAGGTTGACTGGACTAATCCGTTTAATTTACGTCAAAGCGACTTTACTAAACTAGAGGGCACACAGCCTGATACTCTCAGCCCATTTAGTGATGACTATACGACTGAGGCAGCAATACGTTATTTACTCTCACATCACAGTGTTGGGGAGCAAAAGCCGCTGCAATTGTTTAATCAACGATTATATTTTTCTCGTTTAGCAGGCTATGAACAGACTCTTGCCCAACGATTACTGACAATGAGCGAACGACAACTTAACATTGATGATGCAGTACTTGCCCAGTTATTAACCCGCTACTTTCCTAATGATCCGAGTATTGACATTGATTGGCAAAAAGTAGCGTGTGCGATTGCCGCCACAAAAGGTTTTAGTGTGATCACGGGCGGGCCTGGCACCGGTAAAACCACCACGGTAACAAAGCTGTTAGCGATTTTACAGTCGTTATATCAAGCGGCGCCATTGAGCATAAAATTAGTAGCACCCACAGGTAAAGCAGCGGCACGGCTAACAGAGTCAATTTTAGGGGCTAAAAATAAGCTTAGTGAAATACCAGATGATATTAACGCGTTGATCCCGCAAAGTGCGCAAACCATTCATCGGTTGTTGGGAGTTAAGCCATTTATCAATAAATTCCGGCACGATAAAAGCAATCCGTTGCATGTTGATGTATTGATTATTGATGAGGCCAGCATGGTCGACTTATCACTTATGGCTAAATTAATTGAGGCCTTGCCAGATCATGCACGATTGATTTTACTCGGCGATAAAGACCAACTTGCCTCGGTTGATACTGGCAGCGTAATGAGTGATTTATGCCAAGGGTTAGTGCTTGGACAAACACCGTGTTATTCAAAAGTACGCTGTGAGCAATTGAACACGCTGTGCTTTAATGGCACTGTTAAACTCAACGCGCAAACTCAAAGTGAGTTTAAACTCGCGGATTGCATTGCCTTTTTACAACATAGCTATCGGTTTGATGCAAAAAGTGGCATAGGTCAATTGGCGCTGGCGGTTAATACCAACAACCGTGGGATATTAAACTATGTTGAACAACAAAGTAGCGAAGGGCATTTTAGCGATATTATTTTAGACTATGATTTTGTTTCCACACCAATTGAAAAGTTAGTAAATAGTGCCGCAAGTCATTATGCTAATTACCTAAAACTGATAGCGCAAGGTGCCAGTGTTGCGCAAGTGCATGCAGCTTTTGCCAGTTATCAGTTACTTGCTGCAGTACGTGAAGGCGATTACGGCGTTAATAGTTTAAACCAGCGTATTGAACGGGTATTACAGCAGCAAGGTTTAGTTAGCGTTAATCCTAATCAGCGGCATTATATAGGGATGCCGATAATGGTTAGTCAAAACGACTACCAGCTAAAATTATTTAACGGTGATATAGGGATTTTAATGCCCGATGATAGCGGCCAACTCAAGGCACTGTTTATTGATGAGCAAGGGAATGAACGGGCATTTTCACCCGCACGGCTTCCGGTGCACGATAAAGTGTATGTAATGACCATTCATAAATCGCAAGGCTCAGAGTTTAGTTATACCGCGATGGTGTTACCACCGCTCAAGCAGGCGAGTATCGGTATTAATAGGCAATTAGTGTACACGGGAATTACCCGCGCAAAACAGACCTTTGAGCTGGTGGCAGATAAAAAAGTGCTGCAACTGGCCATGGGTAAAAGTGTATCACGGGCGTCAGGCTTGTATGAGCGATTAGTGTAAAGCCATACTTATACTAATCTCTTATTTTTGGAGTTCGTTTTCTAAATAGGTTGGGTTGCCAGCCAAAATGCAGTGCGCCCAATCTTAGAAAGACGGTTACCAATAATGAACCTATAATGCACCATAAATAAGGAGCTTCTAATAAAAATAGTGTGGCATAGGTTAAGCCTCCTGCAAAACACGCGGTGGAGTATAGCTCTTCGCGCATCACCAGTGGTACTTCTCTACAGATCACATCACGTATTAAGCCGCCAAATATACCCGTCGTCATTCCCATTGTAAGCGCAACCACCATGGTTGTACCTTCAATTAATGCTTTTTCAATACCGACCACATTAAAAATAGCCATACCGATGGCATCAACCAGTAACATGTAATAGTTAGACAGGTCGGGCAAGTGGCGAATAAACATAACGGTGACAAAAATAGCGCCATAGGTAGCGTATAAATAATCGGGGTTGGCTATCCAAAATACAGGTTGGTTAAGAAGAATATCTCTGAGCGTGCCACCGCCTAACGCGGTGACTGAGCCAACGACGACAACACCAAATCCACCAATATCTTTGTCGTGGCCTAATAATGCACCTGAAATTGCAAAGAATGCCACGCCAATAAGGCTTAAAAAATTAAAATACTCTGCCGTCATTGAGGTGTCCTTACCAGATTGAGAATTTATATTAGACATTAAAAGATAAGCGATTGGGGATTTATATTAGCTGAATAACACTGTCTATAATGCAAGCACAAGGTTATTAGCCCAGTGCTTGTTATGCTGGTTCTTATTGTAAGTAGTCAACGACCAGTTGAGATAATGATTCTACGCCAAGTTGTAATGCGCTTTCGTCAACATAAAACTGAGGTGAATGATTACTTGGTGCCGTTTTAGCGTTTTGATCTTTTGGAGTAACACCTAAAAAGTAAAACAGCCCAGGGGTTTCTAATGCATAATAGCTAAAGTCTTCTGCACCGGTAATTAAATCTGTGGTAATAATGTTGCCAGCACCTGCAATACGGGCAAGTGTAGGGGTCATTTTTTGGGTCAGTGCAACATTATTTACTGTTACAGGGTAGCCGTGATCTATATGCACATCAGCTTTAGCCCCCGCGGATTCGGCAACCAGTTCAGCGGTTTTAGCTAAACGTTTTTTAATATCGGCACGCATCGTTTGATCAAAGGTTCTAATTGTACCAATAAGCTCTACATTATCGGGGATAATATTTGAGCGTATGCCGCCGTTAATCGCGCCAAATGAAATAACAGAAGGCGCTTTAGTTACATCTACCTGGCGAGAGGCAATTGTTTGAGTTGCCATTATAATTTGTGATGAAGCAACAATGGGATCTACGCCATTCCAAGGGCGCGAGCCATGAGTTTGACGACCCGTTACGTTAATTGTGAAAGAGTCTTCACTGGCCATTAGAGGCCCTTCTCTAAAGCCAATTTGACCAGTATTAAGTGAGCTGGTGACATGCAAGCCAAACATCGCTTCAGGCTTTTGTTTAAATAAACCTTCTTTTAGCATTAGCTCAGCGCCACCTTCTTCTCCCTCGGGGGCACCTTCTTCAGCGGGTTGAAATACAAACAGTACTTCACCCGCTAACTGATCTTTAATTTTTACCAGTGACTCTGCTACGGCCATTAGAATAGCAACATGAGTGTCGTGCCCGCAGGCATGCATAACGCCTACTTCATTACCACGATAGGTTGAGGTTTGTTTAGAGGCAAAGGGTAAATCAACTTGTTCGGTAACGGGTAAAGCATCCATATCGGCACGAAGGGCGATTAAAGGGCCTTTTTTACCACCGCTTAATTTAGCCACAACACCGGTATGCGCAACATCGGTTTGTACTTCAAGACCCAAAGATTTTAAATGGTTAGTAATGTACTTAGCGGTTTCAAATTCGCGATTACTCAGCTCTGGATATTGATGCAAATGGCGACGCCATGTAATGACTTTTTCACTTACACTTTGTGTTGCTTGTTCAAGTTGGGTGTTAATACTACTAGCAAAACTAGGCGCTGAAATTGCAGTAAATAAAACACTGCCAAAAATTATTTTTTTTATCATTTTAATTCCTTGATTTTCATCGTGTGTAATTAACTTACGCTATTACACCAATAAAAAGTAGTGTTGTTTAATAGTTAACCACAGTTAAAAGAAAGTTTATTGATACTGCTTAAGAAGGGGGATAAAGCTATTTTGTTTAACACAATAGTTTGGCGTTTTTGTCGTATTTTAACGCAAATATTTAGCTTTAACGGTGAAAATGATAACAAAATGTTGCATTTTTTAAATTTGTTCCCAATACTGGTCAATGCACTGCTTTTACCATGCACTGACAACAGCGTGTAACAAGCTAAGCATAATAAAAATATTCAATCAGTTAAGGATTAATATGAACAACACACACATTTTTAAACGCGCGACTTTATTTGCAGCAGCAATAGGGCTCTTAATGAGTTTTTCTGCGATGAGTAAAGAGTATAAAGTAGTTTTAATTCATGGTTTGCAAATATCCCAACTTACCAATAAAGCAGGTAGTGATGTAGTAAACGATGGCCAAAGTTATTGGCAGTCTTATTGGGTAAACCGTGCCGACGAGCGCATTGACTGGCCTGCGTATGAACGAATAGAAGGAAAAATTACTACAGATTGGGTATGGCCCAAGCTACAACAGATCTCTCGCTCAAATTTATGCGAGCCAGGCTGCGTGTTTGTAACCCACTCTACCGGTGACTTAGTTGCCCGATATATTATAGATAACCAAGAAAACTGGCTAGAAAACGCGGGTTTAAAACCGCTTAATATTATTGCTACCTTTGATTTAGCGGGTGCTGGTGGCGGTAGTGAATTAGCCGACTTAGCGGTGAGTGCGTTAACCGGCGCATCGTGGAATTTTGCTGTAGATGCTGCATTAACTTGGTGGCTAGGCAGTGAAGTTAATGAGGCGGTTGGTGTATTACATGATTTAAAAGTTAATAATGCACGTAGAATTGCCCCATTACCTGATGCGCGCACACCGCGTTTACGTTTTGTGGCCGATGGTAATGCTTACTTAGGTTTAACGGCTGGCTTTTTGCGTGGTAACGATGATTCGGTAGTCGCTACTCACTCATCATGCGGTGCAAGCTCGGTAAGCTCATTTGGCAGTTGTAGCGCCAATATTGATACCAATGGGCGTTTAAAATCGCAAGGTGATGCTGTTAGTAGCTTCATGCCATACCATTATCCATTAATGATGACTAACAGTTACAGCCATAACGAAATTCAACAAGCGCAGCACCAAGGTAATGTAACGGTGGCAATGAATAATATTAGCGTGGCTGGCGATACATTAGGATATGAAACTGTCGATGAAACTACCGGTAGTTGGTTTTGGAAAAAACAATACCGTTATGTAAAAGACTCTGATAATTTGAGTGCTTCAACGCTCATATATAATGTGATCCCATAAAGGTGATTGTGCGTGCGGCTTTATATGCTGCACGCTTTTGATACTAATTAGCTTTATGCAGTTATTTATTTTTAGCCAAAAAAAGCTTAATGCAAATTGCATCAGCTTTACGTTCTAAAAGTGATTAACTGCTAGGGTCTGTTGACCTTTGCGGATTACAATTTGTTCAAACTAGGGGTGGTTTAATCGCGGCGCGAGGTTTGTAACCTAGTGGGCTCGATAACTGCTCCTGCGTTATTCTACTGGCTTACATCCATGTAAGAATAGGTAAAAACCGAGAAACAAAGAGTAAATCGCCCCTAGGCAGAACCCGAAGGGCTGCGCCTGTTTGGTATTGATGCTGCGTTATC
>NZ_PNDJ01000073.1:0-16916 GCF_005887255.1 Pseudoalteromonas sp. S1609
CACATAGTAAACTAAGCTTGGCTGTTAGAACTCAATCTGTACGAGTGCCCACACAGATGATTGCTTTATATTGTTAAAGAACGTTGCGACGTTGTCGCTAGGGATGCGTATAATACACCCTTTATTTTTCGAGTCAACACTTAATTTTAAACTTTCTTACGATGATTTAAACTCAAGTTTTATTTAACTCTCTGAGTAGTTCGTGCCTCGCTATGCGTTGGCGTTCCCCGTCTCAGTGGGGTCGCATTATAGGGAGAACAGATTTTTACGCAAGTACTTTTTTTAAGAAAAACTAAAAAAACACACTGTTCGGTTAGTATCTGAGCGAAAGCAGGTGAAACTGGTAGTTTTATAATCAATATAGGCTTTGCTGGCACTAAAATAAGCGCTACTGTTACACTAATACTCTTAATATGTTTAATTTAAAGGTGCATATATGGCAATACGTTCTTATAAAGGAATCACTCCTGCGTTTAATGAATCTGTTTATGTAGACGAGTCGTCTGTATTAGTCGGTGATATCACTATAGGTGATGATAGCAGTGTATGGCCGTTAGTTGCTGCCCGTGGTGATGTTAACCATATTCGTATTGGTCAGCGTACTAATATACAAGATGGCAGCGTTTTACACTTATCAAGAGCAACAAAGAATAATCCAGACGGCTACCCACTTATTATTGGTGATGATGTAACCGTTGGTCATAAGGTAATGCTACATGGCTGCATATTAGGTAATCGTATACTCGTGGGTATGGGCGCTATTATTATGGATAATGTGATTGTAGAAGATGAGGTTATTATTGGTGGCGGTGCTTTAGTACCCCCTAATAAGCGTTTAGAGTCTGGTTTTTTATATGTAGGTAGCCCAGCAAAACAAGCTCGCCCATTAACAGAGCAAGAGCTGAGCTTTTTAAAAGTGTCTGCTGATAATTACGTGCAGCTTAAAGATGAATACTTAGCTGAAGACGCTAGTTAATTTAACTAACTAAACTCACTTCTATTTGACCTGCCGAGTTATAGCATTCATCTTCGATAAGCTGCTCGGCACGTTCTTCATAATCAAAACGGTATTGCTCAAAATAACGCGTTGCATGACTCTCATCGGCTAAATTTAAACTACTGACAGCAATCACACACTCAACTAGCATGCCATTTACTTGTGCAAAAAAAACTAATTGATGAGTTGGCTCTCTAAATTCGAGTCGATCTATAAACTGTATTGCTTGATTCATTTAAGCACTCCCTGCTTTAGTGCAGTATTAACAGGAACAATCTCAGGCATTTTATTTCGCCATACATAATAAGCTTGTGCGGCTTGCCCTACTAGCATACCACTGCCATCTAATAGCTTAGCTGCTTTATTGTGTTCGCTGACCCAATTCATGAATAGCGTATTTTGCGTGGCGTAAAACATATCATAAGCCATTTCACATGTGCTTAAGTGCTTTTCGCTTAACGCAGGTAATTCGTTATTCATGCTGCTCGAGGTTGAGTTAATAACTAAATGATAATCAGCAAAAGGAAGGTCGTCAAAACCATACCCCGAAACATTGCCATGCCCAGTGAAGAGTTTTGCCAATGTTTGGGCTTTGTGTGCTGTGCGATTAACAATAACTATCTCTGCGGGATTTTGCTCTAGTAAAGGTAAGATAACTCCTCGAGCAGCGCCACCCGCACCAATGATCAACAGGCGTTTACCTGTTATCGTTATTTTATTGGTCAGTAAGTCGTTAACAAAACCAGTGCCATCAGTGTTATCACCGAGTAAACTGCCATCATCGCGCTTTTTAAGGGTGTTCACTGCGCCTGCCAGTTTAGCAACTGGGGTGAGTTCATCGGCTAAAGCAAAAGCCTGCTCTTTAAAAGGAACAGTGACATTGGCGCCTTTTCCCCCTTGCTCAAAAAAAGCAGCGACTGTTTTTTCAAATCCATCGATAGGTGCTAATATTGCGCGATAGTCGATTTGCTCTCCCAATGATTTTGCAAACTGCTGATGAATAATGGGAGATTTTGAATGTTTGATTGGATTTCCAAAAACCGCATATTTGTCCATTTTAAACAACCTCTTCGCAGTTTTAGTACTGCCTATTAACGATGATAAATTTATGATTAAAAGACTCTTTTCAAGATCAAAGCCGTCTACAACTACGCAAGCACCTACGCCAGATAAAACCCCGTATGAAATCATTGGTGGAGAAGCCCCCACGCGTGCAATTGCCAATAGATTCTACGATATAATGGCCAGTGATGAATACGCTAAACCGTTATATGATATGCATCCTCAACCATTAGACAGAATTCGCCAAGTATTTTTTGAGTTTTTATCCGGTTGGCTTGGTGGGCCTGACCTATTTGTAGAAAAACACGGCCACCCGATGCTGCGTAAACGCCATATGCCGTTCCCTATTGATCAAGACTTACGTGATCAGTGGATGTATTGCATGAATAAAACCTTAGATATAGAAATAGATAACCCTGTGTTACGCGAAGGCTTACGTCAATCACTGGCTCAGCTTGCCAGCCATATGATTAACCAGCATTAACCTACCTCGTTCTTTAATTGTGGATTATTTGCGCTAAGTCAAAATCCGCTTTTCTAAAATATAGATAATACCCTATCAAATAATTAGAAAAGCGTGGCGCGTGTGAAATCAATCCAACATAAAATTTATGCTTTATTAGCTCTAACTGGCGTTATTGTATTAATAGCCAGTATTTTTAGTAGTGCTAGCCAACAGCGCATGCTCGCCCAGGATACGGTGGCAGAAAACATTAAGCTGCTTGCCGATAATTATTTTGATTCAATAAACACCATGATGCTAACCGGTACTATGGCTAATCGAGAATTATTGAGCCAAAAGCTACGCAAACACCCTAATATAGAAGATGCTCATATTATTCGCTCCGATATAGTTAATAATCTGTATGGTGCCGGAAATAAAAACCAAACAGCAAGTAATAACAACGAACGCGAAGCACTAAAGGGTAAAGAAAGCTTATTTATAGAGCAAAACACCGATAGCCGCAGTATGACCTACCTACGCCCTATGTATGCTAGCTCTGATTATAAAGGTACTAACTGTTTAGGCTGCCACCAAGCGCAAGAAGGCGATGTACTAGGCGTGGTAAAAATTAGTTATTCCTTAGCTGATATTGATAATGAGGTAACTTACAATACCTTAGTAACCACCAGCCTACTTTCTACTATTTTTATTATTGCCTTTGTGCTGCTAGGTATAGTGTTTAGAAAAATATTTATAGTGCGCCTTAAAAAGCTCGGCCATGCAATGCACTTAGCCACTACCAATAAAGATTTAACCTTACGCATTGAAGATAACGCCGAAGATGAACTCGGCTGGCTTGCCACCAGCTTTAACCAAATGATTGCTACGTTTAAAGATAATATTGCTCAGGTATCTCACTCTTCAAAAGTACTTATTCATTCAGCAGAGAAAATTTATACCTCGGCCGATACCACTGAGCGCGCTATTTTAGAACAAAAGAAAAGTACCGATTCGGTGGCCGCAGCAATTAATGAACTAGAAAGCTCATCCAATGAAGTAAGAAACACCACTCATTTTGCTCAAGAAAAATCTGAGAACAGTAATGAACTAGCACAACAAAGCATGCAGGTTGCAGAGCAAACCGAACTCAGTATTAATCAGTTAGCAGAAGATGTACGCCAAGCGGCAGATCAAGTAAGACAGCTGCAAGAGCAAACGCTTGAGGTGGGAAAAGTACTTGAGGTGATCAGCAGTATCGCCGAGCAAACAAATTTATTAGCGCTTAATGCTGCCATTGAAGCTGCCCGTGCAGGTGAAGCTGGCCGAGGCTTTGCCGTTGTTGCTGATGAAGTACGTACTTTAGCAACTCGAACTCATGCCTCTACCGATGAAATACGCCGTACTATAGATAAGTTGCAGTCCGAAGCCGCGCAAACCGTTAAAACCATGGGTGAGTCCTGTGCAGAGGCAGACGAAAGAGCGCAACAAGTACAGCAAGTTGCACAGGCTTTAAAAGATATTTCAGGGCAAATGAATGAAATAAATGAGCTCAATATACAAATAGCCGATGCAACAGAGCAACAAAACCAAGCTGCTGAAGAAATAAATATAAGTGTTGTTGGTATTAGCGATAACGCCGAGCAATCATTAGTGGATGCCGATGAAAATCAAAAAGTCAGTGAAGAGTTACTCAATTTAGCTCGTTCGTTAGATGAGCAGGTACGCAGTTTTAAACTTAAACAATAATTTTAAAAGCCAGTCAATAAGCCGTTTATTGACTGGCATATCATTCTTAGCCTAGTGCTAACCAATCACGAGGCTTTAAGAAATCTTTATATAGCAATGCCTCTGCACTGTCTTCGGCTGGGGTATAGTTATACTCCCAACGGGCTAAAGGTGGCATAGACATTAAAATAGATTCCGTACGACCACCGCTTTGTAAACCAAACAATGTGCCACGGTCCCAGACTAAATTAAACTCAACATAACGACCACGGCGGTATAATTGGAAGTCGCGCTGCTGCTCGGTGTACTCATCGTTTTTACGACGTTCAATAATAGGAACGTAAGCATCTAAAAAGCCATTACCCACCGATTGCATAAATGCAAAGCTTTGCTCAAAACCTAACTCATTTAAATCGTCAAAAAATAAGCCGCCTACGCCGCGGGTTTCATCACGATGTTTTAAATAAAAGTATTCGTCACACCATTTTTTATATTTTGGATAAACATCATCGCCAAATGGCTGACACACATCGTGCGCAACTTGATGCCAATGCACTACATCTTCAAGTACAGGGTAAAAAGGGGTTAAATCAAAACCACCACCAAACCACCAAATCGGTTCTTCACCTTCTTTTTCGGCAATAAAAAAACGTACATTGGCATGGCTTGTTGGTATATGTGGGTTTTTAGGGTGAATCACTAACGATACACCACACGCATGAAAACTACGTCCTGCAAGCTCAGGTCTATGTGCAGTGGCAGAGCCCGGCATAGAGGCACCAAATACATGAGAGTAATTAACTCCGCCTTGCTCAATCACATTACCATTGGTGATAACGCGAGTACGACCACCGCCGCCCTCTTCTCGCTGCCAGCTGTCTTCAACAAATTGTGCTTTCCCATCTGCTGCTTCTAAGCCTTGGCAAATGGTATCTTGCAAAGCCATAAAGTAGGCTTTTACTTGTTTTAATAATTCGCTTTGCATAGTTAACCTCTGAATATATTGCCTGTTGTGGCATCTTTAATGGTGCTTGGTTGTGTATTACCACCTAATGGTTCATCAACATAAAAACTAACCTGATCTGCAAACTGCTGCTGCGCCTCAACAATACTTGTTACCGTTGCTTGACCAGTTAAATTTGCACTTGTTGATACCAATGGTTTACCAAACTCTTGGCATAAACGTTTAACTGTAGGATGGTTAGTTACTCTCACTGCAATAGTATCAAATTGCCCTGTTAGCCACTTCGGCGTAGTTTTAGCTGCAGGCATAACCCAGGTAATAGCACCAGGCCAACTTGAAAAAATATCAGCGCGCTTGTCCATGGGCAACTTAGCATCATCCACGTACTTTAATAATTGCCCGTAATTGTCAGCAATTAAAATAAGCCCTTTTTCAACTGGGCGTTGTTTAATACCAAGTAAGCGTTCAACCGCCTGTTGATTGTCAGGATCGCAACCTAAGCCATAAACAGCTTCGGTTGGGTACAAAATAACATCGCCTTGTTCTAAGCTTGTTATTGCAGCAGATAAAGAAGAAAGGTCAGACAAAATTGTCTCCAGAGATATTTATGTTATTCAGTGGCAGCAAACTTATGCATACAGCTTTTTTGTGGGCATTGTAACACAACACCACTCGCGGCTTTTTTCTCAGTAACAACTGGCCAGTCACATACAGGACACGCTTGAGCTACAGGTTTATGATTAAGCGTATATTTACAGCTTGGGTAACAGTCGCAGGAATAGAATACTTTACCAAACTTATTACTGCGTGAAACTAAATGCCCTTTTTTACATTTAGGGCAACCAACCACAGGCTCTTCACTTGGGGTGTCGTCATCGTCACTGGCAATATAGTGGCATTCAGGATAACCCGTACAACCAATAAACATACCGTAGCGACCATTTTTCACCACCAGCGGCTTGCTACACTCTGGACACTCGCTGTCCTCAAGTACTTTTATTTCATTGCTATCATGATGGGCAAGCGGGCGAATAAAATCGCACTTAGGGTAACTAGCGCAGCCTAAAAAAGGCCCCGACTTACTATTACGAATGACGAGTTCTGAACCACATTGCGGGCATATCTCATATTCTTTTTCTAAGGCGTGTTTATTGGCCGAGAAAAGTGAATGATCGATTTTACTCATGTAAATCCTAGTGGTTGGTGAATTTTCGCCTAATATACCCAAAACACTTAAAGATACAAGCTATCGCAGTCGGTTTGTTAACGCTGAAAATAATAAAACACCCAATAATGGTTAATGTAACACTTCGCTAGGCTCATCAAAAATAAGATCTTCCATTTGCTCATACGCCTGCTGAGAATCAGGGGCATTGAATAACACCATCAGAATTAACCATTTTAAATCTTCTAAAGTAATGGCTGAATTATCAAGCGCCGCCAAACGATCCATCACCATTTCACGAGTGGTGCTATTAATAACGCCGGTTTGTTCAACAAACATTAAAAAGCCACGGCATTCAGTATCAAGAACTCGACACTCGCTATCGGTAAAGATTCGCACTGCATGCTGCTCAGTGGCTAATAAATAAGGCGACTCATTACTATATTGTAATGCGGCAAGTTGATCTAACCAGTCAATAGCTTTGTTTATTTCCGGCTTGTTAAACCCAGCGCGCAGTAGCTCATCAGTAAGCTTACTTTGCTCAACAAAAACATCGCTTTCGCTGTGAACATAGTTTTCAAATAAATACATAAGAATATCAAACATATTATCCTCCAGCGCTTAATTTAATATAGCCGTCTAATACTCGCTCAATTTGATCGTCTAACTCTAAATCAAGCAATCGCGCTTGTACTTTATCAATTGGCCACTGCACTCGACGCATAATATCGTCCACACTGGTCACCTCAAACCCAATACTATTAAGTACCTCGCAATCTGAGGTTACAGCATCAGTTAACTCTTTACAGTTTAGACCAGAAGGGTATGAAAAGTTCATCTCATCAAGGATATCTGCGACGTTCTCAACCAGCTTAGCACCTTGTTTAATTAAAAAGTGGCTAGCTTGTGCAAGCGGATTTTTAATTGAACCGGGTACCGCAAAAACTTCTTTATTTTGTTCAAGCGCGTAACGTACCGTAATTAATGAGCCGCTTTTAATTTCGGCTTCAACAATTAAAACGCCTAAAGAGAGCCCTGAAATAATACGATTGCGCCGTGGGAAGTTGTGCGCATTGGCAGCCGTACCAGGCAAAAACTCACTAACCAATAAGCCTGTTGCTAATACTTGCTCTGTGAGTAACTTATGGCGTTTAGGATAGTAAATATCAACGCCTGTCCCTAGCACTGCAATGGTTTTGCCATTTCCTGACAGTGCCCCTTTATGGGCAGCACCGTCAATACCTCGCGCCATACCTGAGGTTACTGTTATGCCAGCAAGGGTTAACTGGTGTGCAAACTCAGCAGCAATTTCAAGCCCTGTAGTCGTTGCGTTTCGACTGCCAACAATGGCTATTTGCGGCGAAGCCAGCAAGCTGATATCCCCTTTACAAAAAAGTAATAGTGGCGCACTGGCTATTTGTTTTAGCTGTTCTGGGTAGGTGGTATCAAAAATACTAATAACAACAATGTTTTGTTGGCTGATCAACTGCTCATAATGTGCAACTTGCTGCCAGTTAGTGTTAAGTAAGTTGCTAGCTTGGTGAGCCGTTAAACCAATGTTTACTAGCTCAGCGTGTGATAAAGAAAACAGCGATGCTAAACTGTATTGTTGAGACAGGGCTAAGAGCGTTTTAATCCCTAGCCCTTTGCATAAGTAAAAGGCAAGCCAATGATTTAGCTTGCCACACGATTGTTCCATGTTCCCTCCTAGAACACCGACTCGCTACTTAATGAATAACTGCTAAATCTCCAATGCGAATTGGGTGCTGATTTTTAGTGATCAGCGCATAACTAACTTTGTCATACACTTTAAAAATAATCATTTCACCAACTTTTTCAGCTGGCATTTTCCACGTTATGCTGTCTTCATCAGTTTCTGAGCCGAATAATTCGCTAGTAGCCGATACCAATTTTTCTAAACGACTTGAATCTTCGGTATAGCGCGGACCTCGAGCACCATCAATTACTTTAGGTGATTGGCGTTCAATATCAAGTACATGGCCCACTTCAACTTGTTGCTCAGAGCCTAAGTTTAGCACCACCACATCCATCGTGCTAAATTCTCTCACTTCACGAGGAGATGCAATTACATGACCCTGCAGCGGCTGGGTAGGACGATGCATATTAAAATACACTGGCAGCATCTGCCCTTCCATGGCGGGTAATAAAAAGTCACCTTGTTTAATTTCACGTTTTACTGATTCAACCCTGACGGAGGCAGGTTCGCCATTGGCAGCATCACCAGCTCTAAAGGCCCGGGCCATACCTACATAAGATGCTCTACTCGCTAGTTCTTCACCTGTTTTAGGGTCGGTGTAAGGCGCTCCTTCATGGTAAATAGCATAAGCCTGATGGCGCTTTAAATTACCTTTAACATATAGAATATGATCAATAGTTTGAGTTTTAGTATTTTCGTTTGCACCTAAAATATAGGGTTTTTCTTTTACCAAATCGCTGTTTATCGCTTGTTCAAATGACAAATACGGTTTAATCAGCGCAAGCGGTAATGTAGTGATAGCGTCTTTCCCTTTAGGAGTAATACGCCCTATAGGTGATAGCTTTCTATACGCTTTATTAATTACTAAACGCGGATTACCGTCTGTATCGTAAATTAATGCTAACGCATCGCCCGGGTAAATAAGATGAGGATTGCCTATTTGCGGATTCATTTGCCATAACTCAGGCCACAGCCACGGCTCGTTTAAATATATCGCTGAGATATCCCAAAGCGTGTCACCTTTTTTTACAACGTACTGTTTAGGCGCGTCTTTTTTTATAGTTAGTACATCTGCTAGCACAGGAAAAGTAGCACTTAATGCAAGTATTATTGCAATGAATGGAGATTTCATTGAGCTTCCTCATAGTGTTTTTTCATTATTATTAATCAAAACCTGTTAAAGGGGAACGTGAATGGCTAAAATAAGAACATACGATACCCTAAATTTAAGCATAAGTGTAAAAGGTAACTATGGCTAGGTTAGAAGTTTTAAGATTTCCAGATGAACGTTTACGTACAATCGCAAAAGAAGTAACTGTTGTTGACGACCAAGTACGTGAAATCGTCAAAGATATGCTAGAAACTATGTACGACGAAAATGGTATTGGACTTGCTGCTACGCAAGTTGATATTCACCAACGTATTGTGGTGATCGATGTATCAGAAGAACGCGATGAACCACTGGTACTTATCAATCCACAAATTATCAAAAAAGATGGCTCTACCGTGAGTGAAGAAGGCTGTTTGTCAGTTCCTCATTCGTATGCAAAAGTTGACCGTGCAGAGACTGTTACCGTGGCTGCACTCAACGAAGAAGGTAAAGAGTTTGTTCTTGATGCCGACGAATTATTAGCGATTTGTATTCAGCATGAGCTTGATCACCTTCAAGGTAAATTATTTATTGATTATTTATCTCCATTAAAGCGCCAACGCATCCGTAAAAAGCTTGAAAAAGAAGCGAAGTTTGCAGCGCAATAATAAGCACCTTAGTAAATAATTAGGAAACTCAGTGACACAACCATTACGCATTATATTTGCCGGTACGCCGGACTTTGCTGCACGCCACCTGCAAGCACTCATCAATAGTGAACACCAAATTGTGGGCGTTTACAGCCAACCAGATCGTCCAGCGGGTCGCGGAAAAAAACTAAAAGCCAGTGAAGTAAAAGCGCTTGCACTAGAACATGAGCTACCTGTTTTTCAGCCGCAATCTCTCAAAACAGATGAGGCACTTGAAGAATTAAACAGCCTCAATGCCGATATTATGATTGTAGTTGCCTACGGTTTAATTTTACCTAAAGCCATTTTAGATGCCCCGCGTTTAGGGTGTTTAAATGTGCATGGCTCTATTTTACCGCGCTGGCGTGGTGCCGCGCCTATTCAACGTGCTATTTGGGCAGGCGATCAGCAAACCGGTGTAACGATAATGCAAATGGATGAAGGGCTAGATACCGGCGATATGCTGCATATTAGCCGCTGCCCTATTGATAATACTGAAACCAGTGTCAGCTTATACACTAAGCTTGCTGAACTCGGGCCTGATGCATTAATCGATACCATAAATCGTTTAGCCAACGGGGAAATAACGCCTGAACCACAAAACGATACCGATGCCAATTACGCTAAAAAACTCTCAAAAGACGAAGCCAACATTGATTGGTCTATGGATGCCGAGCAAATCGAGCGCAACATTCGTGCCTTTAACCCATGGCCAGTATGCTTTACCCAAATGAGTGGTAATACGGTAAAAATATACCAAGCAAATGTGGTTGAACAATCAGGCACAGCTGGCACTGTCTTAGCAAGTGATAAAAACGGTATCGTTGTGGCTTGTGGTAAACACGCTTTATCTATTGGCGAATTACAACCACAAGGCAAAAAGCCAATGGCAATTAATGATTTTTTAAACGGTCGTAGCGATTGGGTCACACCCGGCACTGTATTAGGCGAAAATAATGAGTAATGTAAGCAATGTCAGAGCGCTAGCCGCTGAAACTTTATATAACGTGGTTGATAAAGGAGCATCGCTTAATCAAGAACTTCCTTTCGCTAGCCAAGGCCTATCACCTAAAGATAAAGCTTTACTGCAGCAAATTTGCTACGGAGTATTACGTTACTTACCTAGCCTAGAAAATTATTGCCAGCATCTAGTCGAGCAACCGCTTAAAGGCAAACGTCGTATTTTCCAGTTTTTATTGTATGTGGGCATTTACCAACTACAACACATGCGTGTACCGCCGCATGCAGCAATTAGCGAAACGGTTAATGCGTTACAACAATTGCGTGCTCTTGGCTTAAAAGGGCTTATTAACGCCATTTTACGAAGCTTTCAGCGTCAGCAAGTTGAGCTTGAAGAAAAAGCCAAACAAATTCCGGTATGTTTATACAACCACCCAAATTGGTTTATAAAGCAAGTAAAAGAAGCCTATCCAGATCACTGGGAAGACATTCTAGAAGCAAACCAACAGCAAGCGCCAATGTGGCTGCGAGTGAATCAATCGCAGTTTAGCACCCAAGAATATAGCGAAATGCTAACCGCTAACGATATTGAACATACTCTAAACCCTGATTTTATTGATGGCATTAAACTAAGCAAACCACGCGATGTGTTTTCACTTCCTGAGTTTGATACCGGTGCTTGTTCAGTACAAGATGCGGCAGCGCAGCTTGCAGCTCGCTACCTAGACCCACAAAATGGTGATGCAATACTTGATGCCTGTGCAGCGCCTGGTGGTAAAACCTGCCATATTTTAGAGCTTGCCGATGCAGATGTGCTCGCGCTTGATAGCGATGCCACACGATTAGAACGTGTTAAACAAAACTTAGAACGAATTGGTTTGGGAGCCGACTTACAATGTGGTGATGCATCGCAACCTCACACTTGGTGGGATGAAGATCAGTTTGATCGTATTTTGTTAGATGTACCCTGCTCTGCAACGGGCGTAATTCGTCGTCATCCAGATATAAAATGGCTACGTCGCGCATCCGACATTAACGACTTATCGACCCTACAAGGCGATATACTCGATAGCATTTGGCCATTGTTAAAACCAGGTGGCACATTAGTGTATGCAACTTGCTCGGTACTTCCTCAAGAAAACCAACAACAAGTTGCTAAGTTTTTAGCTAATAACGACGATGTGGAGCATATTCCTCTGCACAGCGAAGACACAAAAACCACACCAGGCTTACAGCTTTTGCCAGGTGAAAGTGACGGTTTTTACTACGCTAAATTAGTTAAAAAAGCCTAGTATTGCAACGCAACACATTTAACTACCTCGCTTTGAGGTAGTTATTATTTTGATGTAATTAGTATTAATAATACGGGTACATAATGAAAATAATCATACTCGGTGCTGGACAAGTTGGCGGCACACTCGCAGAAAACTTAGTGGGTGAACAAAACGAAATAACCGTAGTTGATATCGACGGTAACCGCTTGCGTGAACTGCAAGATAAATACGATTTACAAGGTGTTGCAGGCCACGGCGCCCACCCTGACGTGTTGAGTCGCGCAGGAGCTGAAGATGCCGATATGATTATCGCCGTAACCAGCTCAGATGAAGTAAACATGGTGGCATGCCAAGTTGCTTACAGTATTTTTAATACGCCAACCAAAATTGCCCGCATTCGCTCTGAGCAATATTTAAAATACCGTGAAAAACTCTTTCATAATGATGATTTACCGGTCGATCATTACATAGCCCCAGAAGCACTCGTTACTAAATATATTCGCCGTTTGATAGATTACCCTGGTGCATTACAGGTACTACAATTTGCCGACGGCATGCTCTCTTTAGTAGCTGTAAAAGCCTACTATGGCGGTTTATTAGTAGGCTACGCCTTATCTACACTTAAGCAACATATTCCTAATGTAGAAACCCGGGTAGCCGCTATTTATCGTCAAGGCAAGGCAATAAAACCGCAGGGTACTACTGTAATAGAAGCCGACGATGAAGTATTTTTTATTGCCGCCACCAAACATATTCGTGCGGTAATGAACGAGCTACAAAAACTGGAACGCTCGTACAAAAAAATTATGATAGCCGGTGGCGGTAATATTGGTGCAGGCCTAGCCCGTTCACTGGAAAGAAACCACAGCGTTAAATTATTAGAACGCAGTAAAGAGCGCGCAGAGCAACTCTCTGAAATGCTAGACAACACCGTGGTATTTTGTGGTGATGCGTCCGATCAAGAGCTGCTCTCAGAAGAACACATTGAACAAGTTGATGTTTTTATTGCCGTTACTAACGATGATGAAGTGAATATTATGTCGGCCATGCTCGCAAAACGCATGGGGGCACAAAAAACCATGGTGCTTATTCAACGAGGTGCTTACGTTGATTTAGTACAGGGCGGCGAAATAGATATTGCTATTTCACCACAACAAGCGACTATTTCTGCGTTACTTACGCACGTGCGCCGAGGCGACATTGTAAACGTGTATTCACTGCGTAAAGGGGCTGCAGAAGCCATAGAGGCAGTTGCCCATGGTGATGAAAACACATCTAAAGTAGTGGGTCGCGCGATTGCAGATATTAAATTGCCAGCAGGTACCACAATAGGTGCAATTGTACGTAATGACGATGTACTCATTGCCCACGACGACACGATAATTCTATCAGGCGATCATGTAATTATGTTCTTAATTGATAAAAAGCACATTAACGTGGTTGAAAAGTTATTCCAAGTTAGCGCAATCTTTTTATAAGTAATCCCTCCTTTTTATTCACAACGTGCTTGTAAGTAAAAAGGAGAACACTTAAATCTAAATGAAAATCATTATCAAAAGCATTTACTAATAAAGAAAAATCTATTAGTCTCTTCTTGCTCGATTATCAAGCAGCGACATCTACTGATGTGAAAAGTTAATTTCACGTTTTTAAATAAAAATGGATTTCAAATGATACACCTACTCTCAAAGAAAAATTCTCCCGTAACTCATTACACTCTGGTTGGTCTTTTATTTTCAGCAGTTTCAACTCAAACGCTCGCCCACACTAGCAAAGATATCGAAAGGTTAACCGTTATTGGAGAGCAAGCGAACGGCTATAAAGTTAATTCCATGAGCTCTGCAACAGGTCTTGAGCTATCACATTTGCAAACACCGCAATCAACGATAGCGATAACAAGCGATTTTATGGCAGACCAACAACTAAACACCGCAATTGAAGCTATAACCAGTGTAACAGGCATAAATGCTCGAGAAGCAGATAATGGCAAGTTTTCTATTTCAGCCCGAGGTATTAGTGTCACCAGCATACTTTATGATGGCATAGCGACCACCTATGACACCCGCTTTAATTATGGAGATAACCTAACCGATACCGCAATTTATGATCGTATCGAAATAGTTAGAGGAGCAACGGGGCTAATGCTGGGCGCAGGTAACCCTTCGGCAGCAATTAATTTGATACGTAAACGTCCAACTGCAAACACTCAAATAAATCTTACTGCTTCATTAGGCTCATGGGACAACTACCGTGCGATGGTGGATGTGTCGGGAAGCATAAATAATAGTGAAAGTATAAGAGGACGGGCTGTTGTTGCTTATCAAGATAGACACTCATATCAAGATCGCTTCTCGCAAACCAGTCAAACATTGTATGGCATTATTGAGGCAGATCTTTCTAACAGTACTTTATTGACTCTTGCTGTTGATAATCAATCGACAACCCCTAAAGGAACAATGTCAGGTGGTTTGCCTATTTTTTATAGTGATGGCTCCCGCACTGCTTATGACAGAGGTGCTTCAACGGCTCAAGATTGGGCCTCTTCTCGAACCGATGCACTTAATGCGTTTATTCGTCTAGAGCATTACTTTAACGCTAACTGGCAGCTAACCGCTAATTATGTCTATGGTGATAACGATCTAGATTATGATGTGTTTTGGGTAAAAGGAGAGCCCGATCCTATAAACAACACTGGAATGAAACCCGGTTCTATAAACTATATTGATGCAAACAGAACGCAGGATACCTATGAGGTCGAACTCAATGGTCGGTTTAATTGGCTGGGCCAAAGTCACCAACTGCTATTTGGTTATAATACCCAAGAGCAACAGTTTTCGACCCCTTATTATGCTAGTCAACAAAGTGACTATATTATCGGCGATTTCACTGACTCTAGTTATAGCATTGCAAAACCAAACTGGCAGTCAGAAGCGGCTTACGGCTCTTATGGCACAACTAAACAAGATGCACTTTATGTTGCTGCACAACTAAATATAACCGATGCCTTGTCTTTAATTGTTGGAAGCCGGTTAAATCAATGGCAAACCAATCAAGATAATTTTGGTCGCATGCATGATTATAAAATAAGTGATGAACTAACTAATTATTTTGGAGCAACTTATGAACTGACACAGAGTTGGGCTTTGTATGCTAATTACACTGATATTTTTACACCACAAAGTCGAGTTGATAAAAATGGACATTATTTAAGCCCTATTGAAGGTAAGAATTATGAACTTGGCATAAAAGCTTCTGTACTTGATGAACGTTTAGACATATCCCTTTCTGGATTTAAAATTTATCAAGATAATGTAGGCGAGTACACGGGAGATACCATTGCAGAAACACTTCAGGCCATCTACAAGCCCATTGACGGCACATTAACTCAGGGCTACGAGCTAGAAATCAACGGAAAATTAACCGACAACTGGAACGCTTATTTTGGCTATACCCATAGTAAAGGCGAAAAACCGGATAATACGGTATTAAATACCACCAACCCAAAAGATCAATTTAAACTTTTTACTAGCTATCAACTCTCAGGTGCATTAGACAATCTAAAAGTGGGTGGTGGCTATCGCTGGCAAAGCAATAGCTATGATGAAGTTAAAAACCCTGTTTATGGCGCTGTTGAGGTAAACCAGCCTAGTTATGGTATTGCAAGCCTAATGGCGAATTATCAAATGAATGAGCAATTATCTGTTAGCCTAAATATCGATAACTTATTTGATAAGCATTATTACAGTCAAATTGGGTTCTATAACCAATATCGTTATGGCAAGCCAAGAAGCTTCTCTCTCCAACTTAAATATAGTCTCTAACAAGCACAAAAAAGCCGCTGACTATTAAGCGGCTTTAGTGGAGTATGATGGGGTAATACTTATTGTACTCTTGCAAACTCTTCTTTAGAAAGTTCACCATTTCCGTCAGTATCTAAGTCATCAAAAATATTCATTAGTTGTTTATTAGACGCTGCTTCCTGCTGACTAATTACACCGTCGCCATTGCTATCAAAAGAGGCAAAGTCTACTGCTGCGTATGCCGCTGATGATGACGCTAATACTAAAATCGCAAGTGTTGTGTTTAATGCTTTCATAATAAGTCTCCTTAAAGAGGGAAATCCTTTTCTGAGATCCCTGTGCAATGAAAAAAGTTAAAAATTAAAAGTTTGCAAACTCAGCTTTAGAAAGCTCACCATTACCGTCAGTATCAAGCTCAGTAAATGCGGCCGTTAAATCAGCATTTACAGCAGCTTCGCTTTGACTAATAACCCCATTACCGTCGGCATCAATTGTGTCAAAGTCGCTAGCGGCAAAGGCTGCTGATGAAGAAGCTAGCGCGATAAGTGCGAATGTTTTGTGTAATGTTTTCATAATTTAATCCTTCAAAATGTAATGCTTTGTGCTATTGGAAATATCAGGCTATAACCGTCCTTGTCATTCTTTTTCATAGGCTCCCTTGCCTACTTAGGTTGTCTTTGGCAACTCAGAATATGCCTAGTCTTAGCTTATGCTTTAGAAAATTCTGCTTTTGATAGCTCACCGTTTTGGTCTGTATCAAGCTCTGAGAACATGCTCATTAGCTTTGCATCAACTGATGCTTCACTTTGGCTAATAGCACCGTTACCGTCGGTATCAAGTGTATCAAAATCGCTGGCAGCAAAAGCTGCTGATGAAGAAGCCAATGCGATAAGTGCGAATGTTTTGTGTAATGTTTTCATAATGAGTATTCCTTAAAATCGTTTAAATAATGTGGGAGATTTAGCTCCCAAAGTTTAATAGCTTAGGATTATGCTTTAGAGAACTCTTCTTTTGATAGCTCACCGTTT
>NZ_PNDJ01000074.1:0-40224 GCF_005887255.1 Pseudoalteromonas sp. S1609
GTAAAAGGTAAAAGGTAAAATTTTCGAGCTACGGGATGCGAGGTGGTAGGCATCTGTGAAAAATAGGAGTGGAAGTGGTTTATTTAATACCTTGTTAGCATCACTAACAAGGTATTACTTCGAATCTTATAACCAAATTTTTTGAAGTTCTGGCCATTGTTTTTCAAATTGCTCACTTGGGCGAGCACTAAAATTACTGCGCACAAACTGATTCATTTTACCCTCAACGTAGGCAAGCAAAAAGTTAGCTAGGGTTAGCTCATCGCTTTGGAAGTTTTTACCTTCACGTAGCTTACGCTCTCTAAGAATTTGCTTGAATTGGGTCTCTAGCTTTTCAAATAAGCCTTGTACACGTTCACGAAGTCGCTCCTGCTCACCTTGTAGAGCATCGCCTGTTAATATACGAGTAATGCCAGGGTTTTTCTCAGCAAACGTTAGCAACAGTAATAAGGTATTGTATACGCGTGCTTTGCTTTCTTTTTCGTTATCTAAAATAAGATTAATACGTGATAGCAGGGTATCTTCAATAAACTCAATTAATCCTTCAAACATCCGCGCTTTGCTCGGAAAGTGGCGATAAAGAGCGGCTTCAGATACGCCAACTTCTGCGGCAAGTTTGGCAGTTGTAATACGCTGACCAGGGCTGGTTTCTAACATTTGTGCGAGTGCTTGCAGTATTTGCTCTTTGCGATTACTTTTTTTTGTCGCAGGCATGAACATTCCTTTTTTTAATAGTTATTTTTTCTACATCAACGTGCGATAACACAGCTACCTGCCTAGTGTTTGTGCGGGCAATAACCAGTGAAGCGATATTTTCACGTATTACGTGAAGCTCTGGTACTGCGCAAGCATTAAACTATATTAGCGAAGTAAAATTACACTAAAAGGTCACAAGGCGTCATCATGTTAATGTTTTATTCAGTTTGTTTCCAGCCTTTTTATAATCGTTTGGCAAGCTGTTCGATCACTTTGATTGCTATTTCTGTTTTACTAGTCACAGGTAAATCGAGTTGTTCATTTTGCCAATAAAGAGTAAGTGCGTTACGTTCTGAATTAAAGCCTAAATCACTTTGCGATACGTCGTTTGCGCAAATCATATCGAGGTTTTTATTAGTCAATTTCCCTTTAGCGTAGTTAGCAACATTTTGCGTTTCTGCTGCAAAGCCGACAGTGTAAGGGCGGCTTTGTGTAAGGTTTGCTACCGCTGCTATAACGTCTGGGTTCTTAACTAAGTTAAGAGTGAGTTCATCGCCTTGTTTTTTCATTTTTTGCGTGGCGATATTCGCTGCGCGGTAATCGGCTACAGCAGCGCAGCCAATAAAGGCGTCTGATTGAGGGGCGTAATTGAGAGATTCTTGCAGTAGCTGCTCAGCACTTTCTATATTAATTAAATTAACGCCTTGCGGCGCGGTAATGGTCACTGGGCCTGAAATTAAGTTAACTTGCGCGCCAAATGATAAAGCAGCTTGTGCTAGTGCATAACCCATTTTTCCTGAGCTGTGGTTTGATATAAAACGCACCGGATCGAGAGGTTCTCGGGTTGGGCCTGCGGTAATAGTAATGGTTTTACCCGCTAAGAGTTGTGGTTGCGCAGGTTCAGTGCATAAACTCACTAATTCATGCGGTTCAAGCATTCGCCCTGCACCTACATCACCACAGGCTTGCTCACCTTTGCCTGGCCCCCAAACTGCAACGCCACGAGCCTTTAAAGTGGCTATATTAGCTTGCGTGGCAGGGTGCGCGTACATTTGTTGATTCATAGCCGGTGCTACAGCCACTTTTGCAGGAGTTGCGAGTAATAACGTAGTGAGTAGATCATCAGCAATGCCTACCGCCATTTTTGCAATAATATTGCTGGTGGCAGGAGCCACTAAAATTAAATCAGCCCATTTGGCAAATTCAATATGTCCCATCGCAGCTTCTGCTGATGGGTCGAGTAATGAGTCAGACACTATTTCACCACTGACAGCTTGCATCGTTAGCGGGGTAATAAAATGCTTTGCTGATTCAGTCATTACAACTTTAACGTCACAACCATGGTCTTTTAAACGTCTTACGAGTTCGGCACATTTATAGGCTGCAATTCCACCGCTAATACCCAGCACTATTTTTTTATTTGTTAAATTAATCATGGTTGTTCATCAATTTTATAAAATATGCTGGCTAAAATAACAAATCTTGAGCGTGACAGCTAAGATAAAATGCGTTTTATCGCGCTAATTTTTAATTTTGCATTACAGTTATATGATACTGACCGCTTTCAAGGATGAACGATGCAATTAACCTCTCTGCCTAATTCACTCAGACCGCGAGAAAAGCTGCTAGCAAAAGGCGCAAAGGAACTCTCTGATGCTGAACTATTGGCTATATTTTTACGTACGGGTTTACCCGGTATGAATGCAATAGAGCTGGCACAACATCTGATCAATGAAAATAAAACCCTGCATAATTTGTTTAATGCCAGCATAGATGAGTTTTGTGCGCAAAAAGGGCTGGGTACAGCTAAATATGTACAGTTACAAGCAGTACTTGAGCTAAGTCAGCGTTATATGCAAGAAGGCTTTGTTCGCGATGCCGTTTTTAATTCCCCTCAAGCTGTTTACGACTATTTAACCCTGCAAATGCGAGGGTTGCAGCAGGAGGTGTTTATGGTGTTGTATCTTGATAGTCAAAATCGTTTATTGAAAGATGAAATCTTATTTTATGGTACGATTAACGCAGCCAGTGTATATCCACGTGAAGTTGTCAAAGCGGCTTTAAAAAATAATGCGGCAGCGGTTATTTTTTCACATAATCATCCCAGCGGTATTGCAGAACCAAGTCAGGCCGATAAACTAATTACCAATAAATTGTGCCAAGCGCTGCAATTAGTCGACATAAATGTATTGGATCATATTATTATTGGTGGTGAAAATTGTGTTTCGTTTGCCGAACGGGGACTTATTTAAGTTTATTGCTCGCAGATATGTGCTAAAAATGAGCGGTTTAGTGTGTTTTGGCAAATTAGTTTAATTTAAATGCAGTTTTTACTTTCCCTAAGGGCATTCGATCTTTATAATTAGCCGCTATAAAATTTACACATGAGCTGGTTGGATAAGATCAGTATTTGATCTTTGCCTGTAAAAGCTGTATAAAGAGCGCCCTTCGATTTATCTCTAGGGCACAAATACATGGCCTTAGGGGAAAATTAAGCTCGAGCGAAGTTATTGGAGATATATAGACATGTCTAAAGTATGTCAAGTTACAGGTAAGCGTCCAGCGGTTGGTAACCACCGTTCACACGCGAGAAACGCGACTAAACGTCGTTTCCTACCTAACCTACAAACACACCGTTTTTGGGTTGAAAGTGAAAAACGTTTTGTAACATTACGCACTACTACTAAAGGTATGCGTATTATCGATAAAAAAGGCATTGACACGGTTCTTACAGAAATCCGTGCTCGTGGCGAAAAAGTTTAAGGAACTGAATTATGCGCGATAAGATCCGTTTAGTTTCAACTGCTGGTACTGGTTTTTTCTACACTACCGACAAGAACAAGCGTAACATGCCTGAAAAAATGGAAATCAAAAAGTTCGATCCTAAGGCTCGTAAACATGTGATTTTCAAAGAAGCTAAAATCAAGTAATTTAGTTTTCTTTCAGAAATGTAAAAACCCAGCTTATGCTGGGTTTTTTGTTTTTAAAATTCACTCTGTTACCACCGAAAATACACCTACCGTAATTGTGTCCATCTAATTAAAAATTTATGTTAAGCACCATGGCCTATTGTTTTAATAGCGGCTCCGTTGTTTGTAATACCAATCCGCAATGATACTTAATCATTTTACTGGGCTAAACGTGTCGCTACCTGCGTTAAAAAATTCTCATTTAGAACAACTAAATAGCAAGTTTTTTGCCTAGCTATCAACGCGTTTTTCCAGCCTTAAAATAGACCACTTAATTAAGCGAATTGGTATAACCAAAGAAAATATAAATAGTATTAAATGACTTCACGGACTAATCAGTTGGATGTTGTGTATTTAGAGTAAGATTGTGGGGGTATGTAAGTATACCTAATGAGGAGTGGGGGTTTTACTATGACTTACTAGGGGTAAACTGTAAGCAGCCCTAAGGCTACTTACAGTGCGATACTTATACTTTAAAGTTCTCTACTGATATTCTTAGTTCTTCGGCTAATTTAGCCACTTCTGAACTTGAAATATTAGTTTGTACAGCACCTTCTGCTGTTTGCTCGGCGATAGCAACAATAGACTCTAAGCGTTCACTAATCTCTTGTGATACTTGTTGTTGCTCTTGTGCTGCCGTTGATATCTCTTCACTGACATTGTGCGCTTGCGATACCGCAAGAGTAATTGAATCTAGTGCACTATTAGCTAAATCACTTTGCTCAACACAAGAAACAGCGCGTTCTTTACCTTTTTCCATGGCTTTAACTGCTTCTTCAGCGCCCAACTGTAGTGATTCAATCATAGATTGAATCTCTTGGGTCGACTCTTGAGTTTTACTTGCAAGCGATCTTACTTCATCAGCTACCACGGCGAAGCCTCTGCCTTGCTCGCCGGCACGCGCTGCCTCAATGGCCGCATTAAGTGCAAGTAAGTTAGTTTGCTCAGCGATACCACGAATAACGTCTAAAATACTACCAATTGAGGCGCTATCTTTGTGTAGCTTATTAATAACACTTGATGCTTCATCAACTTCGTAAGCGAGTTGTTCAATGGTTGCTTTATTTTGATTTGAAATACCTTTAACGCGTTCAGCTTCTTTATCAGCATTTTTGATTTCGCCCAGTGCTTGTTGAGCACTGTTGCTCACTGTTTGAGAGGTACTGCTCATTTCAGTGGTTGCGGTTGCCGCTTGCTCTACTTGCGCTTGTTGATTACTAATCGCTTTGCTCGACTCACCGGTAATTGTTGAGGTTTGCTCAGAAGCAGCAGCAAGCTGTGTTGAACGCGAAATAATACCGGTAATTAAGCTACGTAAGCTATCAATTAAGGTGTTACAACTTTTCGACAATTCACCAAATTCATCTTTTGCGCTGTCATCCAAGCGTTGAGTCATATCACCACTGGCAACAATATCTAAAATGCGGTTAACTTCTGCTAATGGCTTAGTAATACGGTTAACTGTAACAATGGCCACAAGCACAGCGATAATAGTAGCAATGATCATGCCTATCCAAGTCCATAAGTTAGCTGAGTTTACATCGCTGCGAACGCCTTCTTGCAAAGTAAATGCAACGCCGCTGGCTTGTAATACTAATTCGTCAATTTGGCTAAGTGCTGTTTTAGTAGCTTTTTCAGACTCTTCTAATTCACGTTCAGTTGTGCTGATTGCATCAATAAGGCGTTTTTTATTCGCTGAAAGGCTATCGTTACCTAAAATATTACTCTCAAGTGTATCTACATAACCTTTTAAGTCGTTAAACAAGCCGCTATGGCTCTGCTCTATTGCAGGTTGTATTAATGAAACGGTACGAACGACTTCTTCAAAGTAATATACTTGTTCATTTTTAATAATATCGAGCGTATTAAGTGTTTTAACAGTTAACATATCGGTGCTACTGGTAACCACAGACATAAAGTTATTTTCAAGGTTATTAGCTGCTTGATAAGCACGAGGGTAGTTATCTTCTAAACCATCGATATCAATAATATCAAGAACCATAGAGTTGGCATCTTCTGCCGCAAGCTCAACGGTTTCTAATTGAGCTTTAAGCTTTTTATTAAGCACTAACTGAGTGTTTTTGTCTTTGAGTAGGCTCTCTATAATGCTTAAAAAACTTAAGTAGGTCTTTTCAACGTCAAGGCTGCTCTTATTTAGTTGTGGATCATCTTTTACTACTTGTTGTAGCTCGCGATGTAACTTATCAAATAACTGTTTTTGTTCTTCTATTTGTGCTTTTATTGGCGCTAGCTCTTGAGCCGATGAAGTGTGAAAGCTAGCTTGAGCAGCTTTACTCATCAAAATAAATTCAGCTTGTAATTGAGCGCTCTTGTTTAATGCCGGAAGCGATAGCTGATTAACCTTTTGAGTTGAGCGATCTATATTTGCTATTTTTATTAAAGAGTTACCGCCAATAATTAAAAGTAATAAAGTGATAAATATAAAACCACCCCAAATACGTTGACTCACTGTTAGATTCATATGGTTTTCCATTCAAAAATACGTCTATTAAAACTTATCGGCGCTTTCAACAATAAGTTAAGTAATTAAAAATAATTAATTTTTACTGTTAATAGTTAGTTGCTAAATTTACCGTGAAACTTCATCACACACTAAGCATACATAATTCAACTATTCGATTATGGATGTAAAATAATACAAAGCAATTTTCCTCATCTTTAATTAGATTAGAGAGTGTTGCTATTTTTTACACTTAGTTGTGAATGGTTTGTAATTATGCAATTTAACATGCACTCTTAAACTTAACAGATGTATTAACTTTTTTCAGTTTATTTAGACAAAAGTTGTGATTTTTTTGAAAGTTTTTGTTTGCTCTGTAAATTTATTAAGGTCATTGAGCCGCCCCAGACGCAACCTGTATCTAGAGCGTACAGGTGTTTGTAGGGAGTTTGACCTTCAAGTGCAGCCCAATGACCAAAAACAAGGTCATGTTGAGCGTTAACAATTTTAGGATGAGAAAACCAAGGAATCAATGAATGGCTATTTGCTGTTGCTTCTTTTGCACTAAAATCAAGCAAGTTATCGGGTGTAATAAAGCGCATACGGGTGAAATAATTAACAATATAACGAAACTTGGCAGCGTCATCGAGTTGCTCACTCCATGTTAGTGGGTGAGGCTGATACATGTTTTTTAAGAAGTATTGAGCGTTGTCAGCACCATAGCATTGCTGTGCGAATTGGGCGTGCTCAATGGCTTGCACGCACGACCAATCAGGGTTTAGCCCCGCGTGTGAAATAAAGCAATCATATTTATCTAAGTAAAGAGCTAAAGGCTGAGTTTGCAAAAACGCGACGTAATGTGGGAGTTTACTGCTGTTGAACAGAGTCGTTAGTTTGTCTTTGGGGTTGGGGGCAACATTATTTAAATAACAGGCAATCATATGTAAGTCATGATTGCCTAATGTGACGCTAACGCTGTCTTGGTGTTGATATATGTAATCAAGACATGCTTTGGAGTCTGGGCCGCGAGCAACAATATCACCTACTAGGTAGAGATGATCTTTGCTAGGATTAAAGTCGACTTGCTTTAACAATAAACTAAATTCGTTAAAGCAGCCTTGTAAATCACCTATTGCGTAGTCGGCCATTAGACGCTGTTCTTACTCAGTGTAAGATATTAGGGCAAGCTAAACGGAACACATTTATGGGGGCTTCAAACTCAGCACCAAATTCGTTTCGTAAAGTGTAATGCCCTTGCATGGTGCCTACCGGAGTGTCTAATATTGCACCACTGGTGTATTTGTAACTTTCGCCTGGGGCTATATCTGGGGTTTCACCCACCACACCTTCACCTTGTACTTCTACTTCTTTGCCATTGGCATCGGTAATTAACCAATAGCGACTGAGTAGTTTTGCACTACATAAACTGTGGTTTTTTATAGTAACGGAGTAAGCAAACACAAATTTATCAAGTTCAGGTTGCGATTGCTCTTCTACATAAAATGTTTCTACAGATACCTTTACAGGTGATCCCATATTACTGCTTGTTGTCATAAATCCAGTTAGCTATATCAATAAATTGTTGTAACGACAGGCTCTCAGCACGCAAAGTAATATCAATGCCAATGCTGGTTAACTCTTCAGCGGTTAAAAGGTTACCTAGGCTGTTGCGCAGTGTTTTACGACGTTGATTAAACGCTTCTAAACAAACCGTATTGAGTATTTTAACGCTTTTAGCTGTGCGCTGCTCTGCCTTTTTAGGGATTAAGCGAATAACCGCAGAGTCCACTTTAGGTGCAGGTTTAAAGCACTCTGGTGGTACTTCTACTACAGGCATAGCATTACAGTAGTATTGAGTCATTACACTCAAGCGGCCAAAGGTTTTGCTGCCTGGGCCTGCAACCATGCGTTTTACCACTTCTTTTTGCAGCATAAAGTGCATATGCTCAATATGATCGGCAAATTCAAAAAGGTGAAACAACAAAGGAGTAGAAATGTTGTACGGTAGGTTACCAAATACTTTTAGCTTTTTGTCGTCTTTAACTAGGCTTGCAAAATCAAACTTCATTGCATCGCCTTGGTTTACGGTTAATTTAGGCCCTAAAAAAGGGTGTTCAATTAAACGTTGGGCTAAATCTTTATCGAGCTCAACAACCGTTAAATGGCCACTTAAATCGGCTACAGGCTCAGTAATAGCGCCAAGGCCTGGGCCAATTTCGACTAAATTATCTTGCGGCTTGGGATCAATAGCGGTGACAATTTTATCGATGATTGATTCATCGAATAAAAAGTTTTGGCCAAAACGTTTACGGGCGCGGTGTCCTAAATGTACTTTATCGGTCATTGATTCTGTGCTTTTTCATGGGCGAGCTTAATTGCTTCGCGGATCGCTAATTCAAAACTGCCAACATCAGCATCGCCTGTACCGGCTAAATCAAGCGCAGTACCGTGGTCGACTGAAGTGCGGATAAATGGAAGGCCAAGGGTTATATTCACTGACTTACCAAATCCCTTGTATTTTAGCACAGGTAATCCCTGATCGTGATACATAGCCAGTACTGCATCGGCTTCATTTAGGTATTTATCTTGAAATAATGTATCTGCTGGTAAAGGACCGATTAAGTTCATCCCTTCAGCTCTTAGTATGTCAAGTGTAGGCGTTATCGTGTCGATTTCTTCGCGGCCTAAATGGCCATCTTCACCAGCGTGCGGGTTTAAGCCACAGACTAAAATACGCGGTTGCTCAATACCAAACTTGGTTTTTAAGTCATGATTAAGGATATTAGCTACTTTAATCAGTCGCTCTTGGGTAATAGCACGAGCAACATAAGCAAGCGGAATATGCGTTGTTACTAATGCAACTCGCAGCCCTTCGGTAGCTAATAACATAACAACATCAGCGGTGCCCGACTGTTGAGCAAAGTACTCAGTGTGGCCACTGAAAGAAATACCGGCTTGGTTAATAATACCTTTATGAACAGGGCCGGTAACAACGGCATCAAAAGTGCCGTCCATATTTTTCTCACTGGCAATACGTAGTGTGTCTAATACGTATTGACCGTTTGCGTCATTCAGCACACCCAGCTCAACCGGCTCGGCTAAATCAATCTCTTTTATGTACAAGCTGCCAGCAGTTGTAGGCATAGCTTTGGCGCTTTCATCAAATTCAATCAATTTAATGTTTAAACCTAAATGTTTAGCGCGCTGCTTTAGTAGCGATGCATCTGCAATCGCTACTAGCTGTGCATCCCAGCTGTGCTGTGCCAGTTTTAATAGCAAGTCAGGCCCAATGCCAGCAGGCTCACCAGGGGTTACCGCAATTCTTAAGGTCATAATTATTCGTCTGTTGGGAAAATTTCAACATGGGCTTGTTCGCGCATTTCTTGCTGCCAGTTAAAACCTTCTTCTTTAAATTTACGATTAAACAACATGCCATGTGCACGATTACGCTTAGCTTGCTCAGTTTTATCTGCAACGCGTGTATCTAACAACTGCACAATGTGCCAGCCATACTGGGTTCTAAAGGGTTCGCTGATTTCGTTTTGATCAAGAGATAGCAATGTATCTCTAAACGCAGGAACGTAGGTAGTTGGATCAGTCCAGTCGTATTGCCCGCCTTTAAGCGCTGAGCCTGGGTCTTGCGAGTGCTCTTTAGCTAGTTCTGCAAAGTCAGCATTTCCAGCGCGTAAATCCTTAACAAAGCCAGCTAGCATTGTGCGGGCTTTTTCTTCGCTTAAAATAATCGAAGGTTTAATGAGAATATGACGAGATTTAACTTCTGTGGCTTCTACTACTTGGCGACCACGTACGTCTTGCACCTTAATAATATGAAAACCTGCGCCAGAGCGAAGTGGGCCAATAATCGTACCTTTCTTTTGCCCTTTCACCGCTCCTGCAAATAAAGATGGCATTTCGTTAATGCCCATCCAGTCTAATTGACCACCCTCAAGCGCTTTTGGACCACTTGATGAAGAAATCGCAATACGCTTAAATTCTTGACCGTCTTGCAGCAGTTCAATTACTTTGTCTGCGCGTGTTTTTGCAGAGCTTACGTCGTCTGCACTTGCACCGCTTGGAATATCGATAAGAATATGACCAATATCGTATTCTTCGGCATTTTTTCCTTGGCTATCCATAATTTTTAGCAAGTTATCAATTTCTTGGTCGCTTATATATATGCGACGGTCTACGTTTACACGTATGACTTGTTGCGTGGTTATCTCTTTACGAATTTCTTCACGGTAAGCTTGAAAGCTTTCACCCGACGCTTCAATAGTACGACGTAAATCAGCAATTGTACCGCCTTGCTCTTTGGCCATGTTGGCAAGTGTTTGGTCAAGCTGGCTATCTGAAATCTCTAAGCCCATACGCTCAGCCATTTGCATCATTAGCGTTTGATTAATTAAGCGTTCAATTGCTTGTACACGCAGTGTTTCGTCTTTTGGCAGCTGTTGATTTTGTTCTTCTGCTTGCTTTTTAACACGATCAACAATAGTGTCTACTTCACTTTTTAAAATAACGCCTTGGTTTACAGTACCAATCACTTTATCTATTTCGACCGGTGCGGCGAATGCACATTGGCATAAGCCAAACGTTAAAACTGCTGATGTTAATAATTTTTTTAAATTCATATTCTTTTTACTACTCTTACTAATAGTACTGTTGTAATGCTAAATGCGACTAGATTGATATAGTTATTTGTAAATTTTTACTATACAAAATGCAGCTTAGTCATTAAGAAAATACGGCCTACGATAACCAAAAATACCTTGTTGTAATAATTTTTGAGCATCATAACGGCTTTTACTACCAAGCCCTTTTAATACAAAATTCAAACGAATGCTAGAATCAAAAGTGGCTTGGGGTTGCCCAATTGACTGATTTAAATCAGTTTCAATTTGGCGATGACCAGTAATTTGGAACGCCCAACAGCACGATTCATACTGTAATCCACTAAATACTTCAATACTGCGGTTATTATCAAGGTCGCGATGGTAACTTGCAATAAATTGCCATTCGTCACTGATAGGAATGCTTGTAAATAAGCCCGCTTGTTCGATTGTATTTCCTGAGACATCATTTGCATAGCGATGGTTCAATTGAACCAGCTGATTATCGTCACCTTTATAATCTAAGGTGACATTTGACTGGATAATTTGCTTGCCATCCGTATCGTACTGAATACCACCGGATAAATACCAGCGGCGGTGCCAATGTAACATGGTTTGCGCTGCAAATAAGGCATTGTAGTTACTGTCGCTGTTAAGCCCTTGCTCTGTGGGCTTGGCTGAATCACTTAAATAAAATATTTGGCCAGCACTGAAATTAAATACTTCTTCATTTTTCTTATCAAATAAACGAGTGGTTGCCCCAAGCGTAAATTGATTTGCAGCGGCAATACGGTCAACACTTGAAAAACGTGCATCCCTGAATAGGCCAAAAAAGTCATCTTGTAGTTTAGTGGTATCGTATAAGCCAATATCAGATTGATCTTTGTTAGGCGTATATAAATACTGAATTTGTGGTTCTAAGGTTTGAATGCCATCGTCGATAAAAATTGAGGTGTCGCGCTCAAAGTTAAGCTGAGAATATAAGCGGAGTTTCGGCAATGTGCGCGAGACCGTCTCGCTATATTGAGTGCCCTGTAAGTTGCCGTCTTGTTTATAGTTAGTTTGTAGCAGGCTTACTTCAGATAAAAATGACCAAGCATATTCTTTGTAATCAAAGCGTGCTTTAGGTTCTATATGCACGCGAGTTGCTTGGTCAATCACCGCTGAGCTATTAGTAAAGTGGCTCAGTTCCCCTGAAACAGTAAAATCGAAGTAATCAATTTTCCACGGCGTAGTTTGTGTAAAGCTAACTTGAGGTAAGGCTGTATATGACTCTAAGTGGTCACCGAGTACTTCAAAGTTTTGTATTTTTATATCAGTACGCCACATCTCGCCCATGTGAGTTAGTGAGCCGGTACGATAAAGCTGAGTATCGGTTTTACTTGCATAAGTTGAGTTTAAATCAGTAAGGTAATTATCATCACTGACATTGGTTATATCAATACTGGCTCGCCAGTCTTCGCCTATATAGCTTTTTTGTTGCCAATGAAACAAAAAACGCTCGTCAAGTTCAGGTTCTGAGTCATCTTTATTTAAGTATTCGACAGCCACTAAACCTTGGTGTTCTGGAGTTAGATATCTAAATTCAGTTTGTAGCTGTAAACCTTTGCGTGACATATAACGCGGCGTAATGGTTGCATCATAGTTTGGAGCAATATTCCAATAATAAGGCGTAATAGTCTCTAAACCATAGCGATCTGAGCTTGAAAAGCTGGGTGTTAATAAGCCTGATTTACGGCGCTCATCAAGTGGGAAAGTAAAATAGGGTAAATAGAGCACTGGCGTGTCTAAAATACGTAGCACCGCATTGTAGGTTTCACCCCAGCCTTCTTCTCGCGATAAATTAATTTCGTCGGCTTCAATCGCCCATACTGGCGTATTACCCGGGCAAGCAGTAAAGCTTGCATTCATCAGCATTAAGCCAGACTTGTCGATGGTGAGTTTTTCCGCACCACCTTTGCCTTGCTGTTGTGTTAGGCTGTATTGTGCGCCTAATAAGCTAAATGCTGAGTTGTTTAAATCGGCGTTTAAGCCCGCACTTTGAACTTTACTTACATAATCGCGGTAGGTAATAGGGCCGGTGGCATTGAGTAGGCCGCGTTGTTTATCAATCAGTGCTGATTGTGCGGACAAACTCATGTTAACGGTGTTAATATCAACATTACCAGTAAATTCAGCGCTTTGTGTGCCTAAAAGCTCAACGTCATCAGCGCTGATATCAACCGTTCCAAGCTCAAGGCCAGCTAGCGGTTGCCAAGCTCTGGTTTGCATTGAAGTGCCACAAAAGTTGTGTGTCAGTTCAGTTTCGGCAAGCGATGGTGCGCTCAGTACGCTTAGCATCAAAATGCCCCAGGTTTTGCTCATTTATCGACCTTTATGCTCTGTGATTAGTTACAAGCTATACATAATAAAGGAAAACAATAGCAAAGTAATTAGTGAAAAATAGATAGCTTATAAAATGACACGTTTTGAGAGTTTACAACAGTTTATTAATACTCACTTTAGTGAGCAATCTTACGCGCTTAATGCAATAACCGCAGATGCCAGTTTTCGCCGTTATTATAGGTTAAGCGCTGAAAATAAAAACTTTATTGTGATGGACTCAGATCCAAAAAAAGTTAACAACGTCCCTTATATTGCATTAAATAAGGTGTTTTCTGAACAGGGTTTTTTATTGCCAACCATTATTCATAGTGATGAGCAGCAAGGTTTTTTTATTTTAAGTGATTTAGGCAACACCCATTTAGCTGATTTACTTGATGATGCCAATCGCAGCGAGTATTACCAGCAGCTGATCAGTTTAAGTGCCAAGTGGGCTAAAACGCCTAAAGCTCCGTCAATGAATCCGTATGACCATGACTTTATTGCACTTGAGCTGGATATTTTTAAAAATTGGTTAGTTAATGATTTTATTTGTACAGAGCTCAGCGCTGAGCAACAAAATATTTGGCAAACAAGTACTGCGCTGCTAATCAATACACTGCTTGAACAACCCACAGTGACTATGCATCGTGATTACCATAGCCGTAATATTATGCGCTGCGAGCTGCAATGGGCAATTATTGATTATCAAGACGCGGTACAAGGTCCGTTATGTTATGACTTAGTCTCGCTTTTAAGAGATTGTTATTTTAAATTGCCCAACGACGAGCTGACTCATTTACTTGAGTTTGGTTATGACGAATTTAAGCGACAAAGTTTAATAACTAACGAGTCATTCGCACAATTTAAGTATTGGTTTGATTTAACTGGCTTGCAGCGCCATTTAAAAGCAGCGGGTATTTTTTGTCGCTTGTATTTACGGGATGGCAAAAAAGGTTACTTAACCAATATATTACCAACACTAGCGTATATTGTTGAAGTGGCGGCAGAGTATCCAGAGCTTAGTGATTTGTCTGATTGGGTAAAAAATTACGTAGTACCAAAAGTACAGCAGCGGTTAAAAGAGGAACAACTATGAAGGCCATGATCTTAGCTGCAGGACGCGGTAAACGTATGATGCCGCTCACCGCACAGTTGCCAAAACCTATGTTATGTGTGGCAGGTAAACCACTTATTGAGCATCATATTATGCGCTTAAAAGCAGCTGGTATTACGCAGATTGTGATTAATCTCGCCTGGCAAGGAGATAAAATAAAAACCTACTTTGCAGATGGCAGTGCATGGGGTGTAAGTATTACCTATAGCCAGGAAGCAACTGGCGGGCTTGAAACTGCTGGCGGAATTATTCAAGCACTTCCTTTATTAGATGAGTCATTTATTGTTATTAATGGTGATGTTTACAGCGATTACGATGTTAGTGCATTAATGCAGCTGCATTTACAGCCAAAAGAAGCGCACATTGTATTGGTTGAAAATCCTGCGCATAACCCAGATGGTGATTTTACGCTAAGCCACTTACCTAATAGTGAACAGCGCTATACTTTTTCTGGAATTGGCCGTTATCAGGCTGATTTCTTTGAAGGGCTGCCCCCAGGTATTCTCCCGTTAGGGCCTTTACTGCGTGAAAAATTAAATGAACATTTAGTCTCCACTGAACTCTATATTGGCCAATGGGACGATATAGGCACACCAGAGCGTTTATCGACTCTTAACCAACAATTAGCACCATAAGCTAAATATAAAACACTAGAGGTAAGTTTTAAAATGTGGGGAAAAATTCTCGGTTTCTGTTTTGGTTTTATGTTTGGCAAAATATTTGGCGCTATTTTAGGCTTATACCTAGGCCATATGTTTGATAAAAGTCTAAAGAAAGACTTTGATCAGGCTGGCGGCTTCTCTAACCTTTTTAAAGGCGATGATGTTAACGAGCGCCAAGCACTGTTTTTTTCTAGCTGCTTTGCAGTAATGGGGCATATCGCCAAGTCAAATGGACGAATAAGCGAAACCCATATTAAAGCTGCGACGCTATTTATGGATGAAATGGGCTTAAAAGGCGAAGAGCGCCGTGAAGCGCAGCAGGCATTTCAATCGGGTAAAGATAGCGACTTTTCTCTCAAAGACACGGTTTATGACTTTAAAGAACGTTTTGCTAAACGTTACGATTTACTACAGTTATTTTTAGAAATTCAAATTCAAATGGCGTTTTCTGATGGCGTGCTTGCCGCGCAAGAAAAGCAATTACTGCAAGAAGTAAGCAAGCAGTTGGGGGTATCTAAAGCACACTTTGCCTTTGTACTAAAACGTTATCAAGCAGAGTTTAATTTTAGGCAGCAACAACAGCGCTTTAGGCAGCAGCAAAGTCAAAGTAGTAGTTACCGAGAAGGCTCAGGACATCATGTACCGCCAAGTAATGATATGAATCGCTCGCAGGCATTGGCCTTGTTAGGGCTAAATAAAGGCGCGTCGCAACGTGATATTAAAGTAGCGTACCGTAAGCTCATGGCTCAGCACCATCCTGATAAACTGGTATCGCAAGGTTTACCTAAGCACATGATGGAAGTAGCAGTTAAAAAAAGCCAAGATATTCAAGCCGCTTACGAGTATTTAAAAAAGGCGGCGTAAAAAACCGTCTATTTCTTTGCTCAAGCGTGCATGTTGCTGTGGCGCGTCGCGCAATCCAAATAGCTGGCGCTGGCGGTAATCAAACTTTGCATTACGGTTAACCCAACGCTGACGGTTTTTAAGGTTCATTAAGATATCATTACTGTCTGTAGCAAAATAAATATCCAACAAAGCAGGGGTGACCAAGGATGTTATTTGGCTTAACTTGGCATTGCGTTTTGTATTAGGAAGGTAACTACTCAAACTAATGAAGGCGTTTATTTTTAAGTCTGCAAATTCAGCGTAGTGCTCCAACAACACCCCAGCACTGGTGCCTTGTGCAATAACAACAATATTGTCAGACTCCATTGCTGCCTGCTGATACAAAGCTTCGTAGCGAGCGAGCAGTTTTAACTTGTAGTTATCCACGACCTCGGTATTTACTTGCTCAACATAGTCGGCATGATGAGGCTGTTTTTGTGTGCTGGTGCCAGGCTCAGTATTTGCGTTGGCTGTTTCATTATTTGTGCCCACAGAATCATTAATCGTTTTTGCTGTGTCATCTTTGGCTGCTTGCCAATCTATATCAGGAACTGTCATCGCATAAGAAGTGTACCCATGATTATTCAGCTCTTTACGCAAAAAGTTCATGCCGGAATTGTTTGTGGGCGTTGATTGCCAGTCAGGAATTAGTATGACCACCCCTCTAAAGTCGGCGCTCATATATTCACTGTATAAAGTTAAAAACTCAGTATCACCAGCTAAAATAGACTTTACTTCATCACTTTGGGCTAGGCGAGAGATATCCGCATCAATATTTTTTGAAAAGGGAGGAGGAGCGATATACTCAGCACTAAGCACTTGAAAACTGATTAATGCACAGCCAAGCGAAAGAGTAGTAATAATGACTTTAAACATCTGCGTAATAAACATAATAAGCTTTTAATTTAAATCTTATTTATGTATCGGCGTAGCACTCTTAAAGTTTAGCTATTTACTGCAAATAACTAAAAGATTAATCCGTATTAAAACTCGGGTTCAGCTTCAAAAGTAAGTACTTGCTCTGTTAAAGGGTGTTTGAGTTGTAGCATTTGTGCATGCAGCTGTAGGCGAGGAGCCGCAGCAAGTGCGTCTTTGTGGGCATATAAACGATCGCCTAAAATAGGGTGGCCTAAGCTTAGCATATGTACTCGCAGCTGGTGGGAGCGCCCAGTAATAGGAGTAAGCTCTACACGGGTTGCCTGTGCTTCGCGCTTAAGCACTTTAAAATGAGTAAGCGAGGGCTTGCCATTGTCGTGATCAACCATTTGCTTAGGACGGTTCGGCCAATCACAAATAAGCGGTAAGTCAACTGAGCCCGTTTCACTTTCAAGTTGCCCATAAACTCGCGCAATGTAACGCTTTGCCGTTTCACGCTCTTGAAATTGCATACTTAAATGGCGGTGAGCGGCTTTGTTCATTGCCAAGCAAAGTATCCCTGAGGTAGCCATATCTAAACGGTGAACAATTTTAGCCGTAGGAAAAACACGGTTGACGCGATTAATTAAGCTATCGGCATGTTTTGGGTCTTTACCTGGTACGGTGAGTAACTCGCTAGGCTTATTTACAATAAGTAAATCATCGTCTTGAAACAGTATAGTTAAATACGGGCTCATAGGGGGATTGTAATTAACTAACACGGCAGACCTCAGTGATTTTGAAGTGCGCTATTTTAGTGGAGCGAGCGCAAAGGCTCAAGTAAAAAGCGCGATATAAATATCGCGCTTTTTCAATGCACACGTTAGTTGACCTTTAACTAACGACTGACAGCTATATCCTCTAGTGCGAAACCACAATTAAACGAATTGCATCGAGTTTTAACTGCGCTTTTTCAATATGTGCGGTTAGCTCATTGCGTTGTTTGTCGTAAAAAGTAATTTCTTCTTGGCGAATATTTGGGTTTATTTGTTTCAGTGCCTCTAAACGCTGTTGCTCTTCACTCAACGATGTTTGCATTTTAGCTAATGACTCTGCACGAATAACATCCAGCTTTTGTTGCGCCATGTCTTTTGCTGTGTTGATCATCGGATGAACTGCACTTTGTAATGCACCGGCTAATTTACTTGCTGTTTGGCGACCTACCGCAGATAACTGTTGATTAAAGCCATCAAAGCCAACGTTTTCGCCTAAGTTATTACTGCTCTTATCGAGTAAAATACGAATAGGCGTAGGCGGTAAAAAGCGGCCCACTTGCAGTACTTTTGGTGCCATCGCCTCGGCAACAAAGATTAGCTCAACAAAGAATGTTCCTGGTGGTAACTTTTTGTTTTTAAGTAACGCCACTGACGCACTACCAAAGTCATCATCGCAAATCATGTCCATAGTGCCTTGCACCATAGGGTGATCCCAACTGATAAAGTGCACATCTTCTTGCGAAAGAGCGGTATCACGGTCAAATGTTACCGTCATGCCATCTTCTTTTAAAGCAGGGAATGACGCGTTAAGCATATGCTCAGTGGGTTTTAAAATAATAGTGTTTTCACCTTTATCTTCTTGGCTTACGCCAAAGGTGTCGAACACATTGATCATGTAACTTGGTAGCTCAAACTGATTATCGAGTTTTTCAATGTCAGCTACGAGTGAATCAGCAGCGCCTTGCCCTGATGAATGCAGTTCTAGTAGGCGATCTCGGCCACTTTCCATTTGCTTACGTAATACTGCATTCTTTTGTGCTACTTGCTCAAGCAATGGGTCTAGTTCATCTTCGTCACAATTATGAGCTGCAATATATTCAAGTAAGTCTTCGCTAAACTCTTTATATAATAACTGTCCTGTGGTTGAAGTGCTTTCAAATGCATCTAGGCCTTCGTTGTACCAACGTAATAACACTTCCTGTGCCGTATTTTCAAAGTAAGGCACATGAATGTTCACATCTTGTGTTTGTCCTATGCGGTCTAAGCGACCAATTCGTTGCTCAAGTAAATCTGGGTTGAGCGGTAAATCAAACAACACTAAATGATGTGAGAATTGGAAGTTACGGCCTTCTGAACCAATTTCAGAACACAATAATATTTGAGCATTATCGTATTCATCGGCAAAGAACGCCGCGGCGCGGTCTCGTTCAATTATCGACATGCCCTCGTGGAAAACCGAGGCTTTAATTGCTTCGCGTTCACGTAATATTTGCTCAAGGCTGATTGCGGTTTCGGCTTTAGCACAAATGAGTAATACTTTTTCACGTTTGAGAGTTTTTAGCGTTTCGATCAGCCAATCTACACGCGGGTCAAATAAACCCCAACTGGCGCTTTCACCTTCAAACTCTTGAAATATTTTTTCAGGGAAAAGTGCACGCTGTGCACTGAGTTCAGCATTTTGAATGCCGCTCATATTACCTAGTACAGTCATTGCTGTTTTGTATTGCTTAGGTAAAGCCATAGGGTAGGCGTGTAATTTACGACTTGGGTAACCATCAATACCACTGCGACTATTTCTAAATAAGATGCGGCCAGTACCGTGACGGTCTAAAAGCATATTTAAAATTTCTTTACGTGCTTCAAGGTCGCCTTGTTGTGCTGTTTCAAGAATATCGGTGATATCCGTTTCTTTTAATAGCTCAATCAAGGTTGCTTTAGCGTTATCATCTAATGATTGCTCTTGCAGTAGTTGGTTAGCAGCTTCGGCTACATCTTTGTAGTTTGCTTCTTCTTCTTTAAATACGTCGTAGTCGTAAAAGCGATCTGGGTCGAGCAGTTGTAAGCGTGCAAAGTGGCTACGATGACCCAGTTGGTCTGGCGTTGCTGTTAATAAAATTAGCCCCGGAATGTCTTGACTCAGCTCAGCCATACGTTGGTATTCGGCACTAGGTTTATTGTTGTTAATGCTTAAATGATGGGCTTCATCAATGACTAATAAGTCCCAGTCGGCCAACGTAGCTTGTTCAAACCAACGTTTTTTCTTAGTTAAAAACTCAAGGCTGGTAAGCACCAGTTGCTCGGTATCAAATACGTTAGGTGAATCAGCAAACGCTTCGTCGCAGCGCTCTTCATCAAAAATAGAAAAACGTAAATTAAAACGGCGTAGCATTTCTACTAACCATTGGTGCTGCAAGTTCTCAGGTACCACAATGAGCACACGGCTGGCGCGACCAGTAATAATTTGTTGGTGTAAAATCATGCCAGCTTCGATGGTTTTACCCAAACCTACTTCATCAGAAAGTAGTACACGTGGCGCAAAACGTTTACCTACTTCTTGGGCAATATAAAGCTGATGCGGAATAAGGTTGGCACGTTGGCCAATTAAACCTTTAATAGGTGACTGTTGGCGTTCAAATTGGTGTAACCAAGTTTGGTAGCGCAAAGTGTATCGATCAAAGCGGTCTACTTGGCCTGCAAATAAACGGTCTTGTGGTTTATTAAATTTAATAAAATGGTCTAAAAAGGTCTCTTTTAATTGTACTTTTTCACCGTTATCAATACGTTCACCGTGATAGCACAGTAATTCGCCTTGTACTTCAATTGACTCAACTTGTAATTCCCACTCCTCAACGCTTCGGATCACATCACCAGGATTAAATGCTACGCGGGTTACCGGAGCTTCTGCAGAAGAATAAACACGGTTTTCACCACTGGCAGGAAATAAAATGCTGACCTGGCGGCCATCAATGGCAACAACGGTGCCCAATCCTAAATCTGACTCTGTATCACTGATCCAACGCTGACCTAAGGAAAAATTCATGTATGTCTCGTCTATGAAGAAAAAGGCGGCTATGTTACCTGTTAGATAACACCACTGCAAGGCGCTATTTGCCTGACTTTTAATTAATTTTATAAGTGTGAATTATTCCTATCTATAAGCACTGATTAGTGCGCCGATTTTGTAGGAAATTCAAACTAAATGATATTTGTCATAAAACAGACTTTTATGACAAATAGACTAAACTCAAATTATACCTAAGTAATTAATCAAGTTTATTAGTCACACTGATTAGTTTATTGGGTATAGCATAAAAATCATAAAACGTAAGGAAAGTGCTATGGAAAAAGCTTCGAACCTTGATAGTAAAATGTATGTGCTAGATACCAATGTATTGCTTCATGAACCCCTCGCGTATTTGTCATTTCAAGAACACCAAGTGGTTATTCCAATGACTGTATTGGAAGAGCTTGATCACATTAAAGATAGAAAACACGATGTAAGTCGCGATGCCCGAGTGGCAATTCGTGGACTTGATGGAGTGCTCAGTCAGGCCTCTCCCGAGCAAATGTTACAAGGGGTTGCGCTACCAAGTAATAAACAAGGCGGATTAACGGGAAGCTTACTGATTGTAAATGACCATTTATTTGCCGATTCTATTTCCGGCTTACCGGGCAATGAAAACGACCACCGCATTATTAATTGCGCGGTGCACTTACAAAATCAGCACAGTGATAAAAAAGTCATACTGGTTACTAAAGATATCAACATGCGCTTAAAAGCCAAAGGGGCGGGGCTTAAATATGTTGAAGATTATCGTACCGATCAGCTTATTGACGATATCGCCTTACTTACCAGCGGTTATAAAAAAATTACAGGTGATTTTTGGCAGCATGTTGGCGAGTGTAATACTGAACAACACGGGCGTGAAACAGTTCATCATATCCCTAAAGATTTGATTCCTGATGTGTTTTGTAACGAGTATTTACTTGATGATGGCGATCAGTTTGCCGCTAGAGTCAAATCTTACGATGGTGAGCATATTACCATTAAAGATATTGGTGCAGAGCGACTAATGCATCAAAGCGCCTGGGGAATAAAGCCAAAAAATATTTACCAAGCAATGGCACTAGATGCACTGCTCGATACTTCTATTGAACTTGTTATTTTAACCGGCCCTGCGGGATGTGGTAAAACCTTACTCGCGCTTGCATGTGCACTTGAGATGGTGATTGAAAAAGGTGTTTACGATAAAGTGATTGTAACCCGAAACACCCCTGAAATTGCCGAATCGATTGGCTTTTTACCTGGCACCGAAGAAGAGAAAATGGCACCTTGGCTGGCTGCAATAACTGATACCTTAGAGGTGCTGCATAAAGGAGATGAGAACCCTGTTTCAAGCCGTAATTACATTATGGAAAAAGCCAATGTTCAGTTTAAATCGGTGAACTTTATGCGTGGGCGAAGCATTCAAAATGCGGTGGTGATTTTAGATGAAAGCCAAAACTTAACGGCTTCTCAGCTCAAAACCATTATTACCCGTTGTGGTGAAGGAACTAAACTTATTTGTACCGGAAATTTAGCACAAATAGACAGTAACTATTTAACCGCGGTTACCTCTGGACTTACCTATATTGTGGAGCGATTTAAGCACTTTGAAGGCGGCGCTACTGTTAATCTTAATGGTGTAGTAAGAAGTCGACTAGCGTCATTTGCCGAGGAGAATTTATAACTTGCGCTTAACATCTTGGCTCGATAGTCTACAGTTTGATTTTTGAGCCAATAATTAGGTAACTTGTTGAAATTTTTACCGTTAGAACATTATCATCGCTCTGTTTTTGTGGCGCTAGCACTGCCTTTGTTAGTGGCCTCTTTTTTGTGTTTGCATTTTTATAATATAAAAATGGAACGTGCAATAACAAAAAAGACCACTGATTTTAATGCATTATCTGCGCAGCTTGATCATGATATGCAAGCAATGGGGGACTTGGTTGATGCAATGTTTGTTATGTATAACAAGCAAACTTTTCTTGTAGAAAATTATAATCTTACAGAAAACATTAACCAATATGAGCATTATTATTATCGCCAATTTGAACATTTAAACGGTGAAATTGCAGGTAAAGGTCAGTTTAGTTATTCTGAGTCGGCACTTTTACAATGGCAGCAGGTTATATCGCTTGCACCCTCTTTTAATACCACTTTAGCGCTGCTTTCATCTGTGCATTCTATTGCGTATGTTGATGAACGAGGGTTTGCATACTTAACTCGGCGCGACAATACACGAAATAATATATTTACTCCGCTATTGAATGGCGACTTTAAACCCTTACTGTCATCAAAGAAATTGGCTTCGAGTGCAGTCATCAATTTAGGTAATAAGGCATATTTTGCGATTGGGCGACAGCGTGAACTAAATTCCTCTGATTATATTGTTTTAATTTATGAACTGCAGGCTATCTCTGGTTGGTTAAACAAAATCACCTCTAAGCAAGGTGAGTATGTTTTTATTAATCAAGCAAATCAAATTATTGCCAGTTCACAGCAGTCAATTAACCAAGCGATAAATTTTTCGGCATACTGGCCTCAAATTAATACGCGCTCATCAAAGCTTACGGCCCTGTCTGAACCGCTTTTTTTAATTCAACCCTCAGATCAGACTCCGATTCATTTAGGGTTTCTTGCTGATAAGCAAATGCTTACCAGTAGCCTTGTGCAAGAAGTGGTGTTGGAGTTTATTTCATTAGCATTATTTTTATGCTTGATGTTTTATGTCTTTTTTTGGTTAAGCAAGCGTATATTTATAAGGCCTATGACAGAGCTAATGCGTTACTTAGAACATCATAACGATGACAACACGGGTTATTTAAATTACAAAGTACCATTAAATTGGCAACCTTGGTTTGCTAAGGTGAAAGCTATTTTTGCGAAAAATGAACGTTTAGTTATTTCATTACAAAATGCTAATAAAAAGTTAGATGAGCAGGTGCAGCTCAAATCTGAAAAATTAAAACATAGTGACCAAGCAAAAGAGCGACATTTAGCCCTGCTAAATACAGTACTTAACAGCGTGCCTGACTTTATATATTTTAAAAATACAGACGGCACCTTTTTAGGGTGTAATAAAGCATTTGAGCAGTTTATAGGTAAGAGCCAAAGCGAACTTATTGGTCAAAATATGCATAGCATTAGTCGCAGCTACGAGCAAATCCAGCGGCTGGAGCAGCAAGCATTACAGCATAAAATGCAAATTCAGCAGCGTATAGACGTTGCTAAGCAAACCTATCAGTTAACGATTGCTCCGTTTTATGATGAACAGCGCCAATTGCTAGGCACAATGGGAATTGGTCGCGATATTACTGCACAGCAACATACTTTATATGCATTAAAAGAGTCGGAATCTAAATTTAGAAGTGCCATTGAATTTGCTGCCAATGGGGTGTTTTTACTTTCACTAGAGTACGCTATTTTACAGGTTAATAAAGCCGCGCGAAAACTGTTTACCAAACATCATCAATTAACAGATACCCCGTTTGGTAAACTATTTAGTGACACGCAGTGGCAAGAACTCGACGCCTTGCTGCAGCAACTATTACAAAACAAAAAACAAGTGTTTCATTTAACTTTTGCGCATACTCAATTAAATGCTTGGTTGCAGTTGAGTATGTCATTAATTTGGAATGAAAATGCTCAGCCGCTATATTATGTTATTCATATTCAAGATGTTACTGAGCTTACGAAAGCCAAAGATGATGCAGAGCGAGCCACCTTGGCTAAAAGTCGCTTTATTGCTAATTTGAGCCACGAAATACGTACTCCTCTCAATGCCATACTAGGGCTATTAGACATGTTAGTAGAGCATGGATTAACGCAGCGACAAGTGCAACTGACCAGCCAAGCGACGTATGCAGCCAATAATTTATTACAAATGCTTAATAGTATGCTTGATTTTGCGCGTGTTGAAAGTAATGAAGCAACGCTGCAATTAGCGCCTTTATGCCTAGTTGATTTGATTGATACCTGCGAAAGCTTAATTTTGCCTTTATGCCAAGCAAAGCAGATACAGCTAAAAGTTGATATTGACCCACATATTTCCCCTTTTTTAGTTGGCGACTCCATTCGTTTGCAACAAGTGTTAGGTAACTTATTAACCAATGCTGTTAAATTTACTCCTACAGGCAACGTGACATTAAAAATGCAGTTACAGCCAAGTAGCCGTAATGAGTTACAGCGTATCTGTTTTGGGGTTATAGATACAGGTGAGGGGATTGCTCAAGCCGATCAACGCCGTTTATTTGATGCCTTCACCCAAGGCGATGAGTCATCCACTCGTCAGCATCAAGGAGTAGGTTTAGGGCTGGCAATAGTAAAACACAGTGTGGCATTAATGGGCGGGGAAATTTCACTTGATAGCGATAAAGGACAAGGTTGCTATTTTTACTTTACGCTCGATTTAGCGACCGATACCAACAAAGTTACTCGTGATGAAAATAAGTTATTAGTAATTACTAGCGCTAAAAGTACGTTACTTAATCAAGTAATTAAAGCGCATCCTGTTATTAATAACCAAACGCTTAATAGGGTAATCGCTGAACCAGAATATTTGCTGCAAGCGCACACAATAATCATTGATGCGTGTGAGCTGTCGGCCTTTTTAACACCAAAAATAAAAGCAACACTGCGTACAGCTGCTATTTCGGTTGTTGTTATTACAGATAATCAAGACGAACAGCCACCAATAAATGATTTCCTTATTACCCAGTTCTTACCCTCAAGCGCACTTGCACAGCGATTACTTAATTTGAGCACGCAAAAAATAGTGAAGGCAATTGAAAACAAAGCACAAAAACCGCGTGATACAGTCTCAGGAATATTAGTGTTAGCGATAGACGATAATCCATTGAACCTCGATATTATTAGCAGTATTTTGAGTCAAGCTGGAGTAAATGTTGTTACGATCAATGACCCGCAAAAAGGGATTGAATTGGTAAGTAGCTTACGCCCCGACTTAGTCTTAATGGATATTCAAATGCCCAAAATTGATGGCTATCAAGCGACTGAAATAATACGCCAACAGTTTGACGCTCAGCAATTACCTATTTTTGCATTAACCGCGCATAGTGAACCAGCCGACATTGCGCGCTCACTTAATGGTGGGATGAATAAACATTTAACTAAGCCTGTGGTTGCGCCAGTTTTATTTACAGCAATCGCAAGCCTTGGCATCGCTACGCCATGTTTTTTCGATAAAGCCTTTGCTTTGTCTCAGTTTGACGATGATCACTCTGTACTGCACAGTATGTTAGACAAGTTAGCGACATTAAGTGAATCATATTCAGCTGAGCTTCAAAACAACAACCCTAGTATTGAAATGGTACGCTTAGTGCATAGTTTAAAAGGGATAGCAGGAAATTTAGGTTTTAACCGATTATTATTGTGTGCTCAACATACTGAGCAAGTATTAAAAGCGAACAGCGATCACGCTGCAGCTGCAATTAAAGAATTAATAATACAGTTAGAGCAAGTGCAAATTTATATAAAAAGTTTAGATGTAAGTAATGATAAATAAAGCAAAAATATTAATTGTAGATGACGATGCGCTTAACCGAATCATTTTAGAAAAAACCCTAAGTGACGAGCATGAGGTTTACTTAGTGGCTAGTGGTGAAGAGGCGTTGGCATTTGTTAAGCACACACAATTAGACTTAATTATTTTAGACATCATGATGCCAGGCATGAATGGTTACGACGTGCTGGTGGAGCTTAAAGAAAGCAGCCTAAGCCATACAATCCCCATTATTTTTATCTCAGCGAATAGCTCTCATGAAGACGAAGCAAAAGGCTTAGAGTTAGGCGCAATGGATTACATTGTTAAGCCATTTTGTGCCTCTATTGTTAAAGTGCGTGTACGTAATCAATTACTCATTAAGCAAAAAAACGATTTATTAGAAATGCTTGCGTCTATTGATGGTTTAACAGAAATACCTAACAGACGTTATTTAGATGAAAACTTAGAACGAGAGTGGCGAAGAAGTAAGCGTAATAATTCCTCCATGTGTGTACTGCTTATCGATATTGATCACTTTAAGCGCTATAACGACTACTACGGTCATCGTGCTGGCGATGAGTGTTTAAAAGCAGTGGCGCAAACATTAGTGGCGCAATGTGAACGTGGCAGTGATTTTGTTGCCCGTTATGGTGGTGAAGAGTTTGTTGCAGTATTACCAGAAACCAATCAGCAAGGCGCTATTGCGTTTGCTAATAAATTACGCAAAGCTATTAATGACTTGAATATAGAACACAACGCATCTTTAAATGCTTCACACATTACTATTAGTATTGGAATTGCCTCAAGTGAGAGCAGTCAAGCATACACCGAGAAAGCGTTATTAGAAGAGGCTGACTCAGGTTTATATAATGCTAAAAAGTCAGGGCGCAATCAAATTAGCGCCCAATAGTATTTTCGAGAGCTTAATTTGTTAGCATCAATAACGCTGAGCTACCAATACCCACTAATTTATCATTTTTGAAAACGAGCGGTGTGCATTCATCTTTGGTCATTTTCCCATCTGAATGAATGCTGTGCGTTGCGTAGAACAAGACTTGGTAAACATCATCCTGTTTTTTTAACAATTCAGTGAAGTTAGGTGTTTTTAGTTGGTTTAACACCGACTGATACGAGCTATCCATTGCCAAGCTTGAAATGATTTCACGATTGTTTTTATGTGTTGCTTGCCAACTTGAAGAGCTATTACCTGCCCAGTGACCCTCTGCTTCGCCATCTGATACAGCGATTACACAACCCGTTAAAAAAGGAGCGGTAAGTGCAGCGATTAAAAGTGTTTTTTTCATTTTTTATTACCCTAGATGATTAATTAAAGACAATATAGCAAAGACTAGGCCAGTTTTTAAACTCTTAAAAATCAATGGCTTGTTTTTATTGTGTTTGGTGGGGTGGTGGCTTTTTTAAAATATAAATCTAAAAAGCCACTTTTTAGTAATTTTGACTAAGTTACTTTTATGGCATTAAACCAAGCGGTTACGCGACTCGTGTAGACTAAATGCTGTAATATTTAAACTCACTTCTTTTACTAAACGCACGATAGATTCAGTGCTCGCCCACGCTATATGTGGGGTAAGTAGTAAGTTATCACCCGTATAATTAGCCAGAGGATTGGTCAGCTCAGCGGGCTCTTTGGTAAGTACATCAACGCCCGCACCGGCAATAATATTGGCTTTTAATGCTTCTACTAAGTCAGCTTCATTGATAATCCCACCGCGTGCGGTATTAATAATTAGCGCAGTTGGTTTCATCATTTTTAATTCATTAAGCGTAATTAAGTCGCGCGTTTCATCATTAAGTGGGCAGTGAACGCTAATAATATCCGCTGTTTTTATTGCTGTTTCAAACGGGGTGCGTCCGTTGCGACACGCCGCGCCTTTACGCTCTGCAATAATTACATTGGCGCCAAACGCTTCAGCCACTTTAGATACTGCATTACCTAAAGTGCCACCACCAATAATGGCTAATGTTTTGTCCTGGATGTCATTAAAGTTGTAATCCAGTCGACAAAACATCTCACTTTTTTGCCACGCGCCTTGCTGACAATCTGCTTGATAGCGGTGAGTATTACCTAATAAGTTAGTGATCAACGAAAAGGTATGCTGAACAACAGAAGGGGTCGAATAACCGGCAACATTAGTAACTGCTATGCCTAAGTCTTTCGCGGCATTTAAATCAACATTATTGGTACCCGTTGCACTAACACAAATGAGCTTTAATGATTTTAATTGCATCATAGTGTCACGATTAATCACCACTTTGTTGGTGATTAAAACTTCTGCATTTTGGCTATGCGCTAATACTTGCTCAGGGCTAGTTAGCTGATGCACTGTGAGCTCTCCAAGTGCTGAAATACCATCCAGTGACGTGTTTGCCAGTGTTGCGTTATCAAGAATTGTTATATTCACGGTGTGTCCTAATATGTGTATGTGTTAGAGAGGGAGTAACCTCTGTACGCAGATAAAAAGATCATTATTTAATTGAATGTTATAGATTTATTTAGACTTAGCTTATTGTGTTCACATTAACAGGAGTAAAGTCATATTTAAATGTGGTCTGCCCACTGAGGGTTAACTTGCATGTTATTATGACCAACTGCCTTGCTAAGTTAACTTGAACAAAGTGCTATTAGTAAGGTCTATCCATTTGAATTTATAATTAATAGCTATAGTTTATACACATGAGCGGTTAATCTGGCAATGATGCTCAGTACTAAACTATAACGCTATGAAAACTCAGTAAATCGAACTTTAGTATTGCTAGTTTCGTATTTTTGCTTGAGTTATAATCAAAATCAGACATAACGGGGCGTTTTTGCGCGCCGTTTTTAACTTTGTAGATGCAGTAAATGATAGAACTAGAAGATAAGTACGCAGATATAAGACCTTACAATGACGATGAAGTTGCCGCCTCATTAACGCGATTAATTAACGATAATGCGTTTCTTGATGTGATAGCAAAGTATAATTTGCCACGCTTTATATCCGCAGTTGGGTTTTTAGCACGCGCTATAATAAAGCATCAGTTGCGTAAAAAATGGGGCAAAGTTAAAACAGTTGAAGATGTACAAAATGAAGTTGCACATTACTTAAATAAATTAGTAAGCCGCACCACATCAAACGTTACTTTTTCGGGCTTAGAGGCGTTAGACCCTGATCAAGCCTATCTTTTTGTTTCAAACCACAGAGACATTGTACTCGATCCTGCATTGGTTAATTGGGGCCTTTTTCAGCATAAAATGAAAACCGTGAGAATTGCGATTGGTGATAACTTACTGCAAATCCCATACATTACTGAGCTTATGCGTTTAAATAAAAGTTTTATTGTAAAACGCTCAGCTAAAGCTCCAAAGGAGATGTTAAAAGCGCTGACTCAGTTATCGGCTTATATTTATGACTCACTCAGCAGTGGGCATTCTATTTGGATTGCTCAAAAAGAAGGCCGTGCCAAAGATGGTGTAGATCAAACCGATCCCGCACTATTAAAAATGCTGCAACTAAATGGACGTAAACAAAAGAAAGAATTTGGCGAATACATTAAAGAACTAAAAGTGGTGCCGGTTGCAATATCTTACCAATATGAACCCTGTGCAATAGCTAAGGCAAAAGAGCTTTACCATAAACAGCATCATGGTAAATATGTGAAATCGGCGGGTGAAGATATTGCTAGCATTGTTGAAGGTTTTAGTTCAGCCAAAGGGCATGTGCACTTATCGTTTGGCCAGCCTATTCAGTCAGATTGCGATAGTGCCGATGAATTGGCAAAAACCATTGATAAGCAAATAATTGATTCGTTTTATTTGCACCCAGGCAATTATATTGCCGGTGGTTGTACTGAAGCGGTTATAAATAAAAATGATGCAGCACAATTTGCAGAGCGTTTAGAAAAAGTGCCAGAAGAATTAAGATCTTTGGTACTAGCGATGTACGCCAAACCGTATCATAGAAAAACACAAGTAGATGAACAAAGCTGTGAACATTAATTAACAGCTAAGATAAAAGCAGCAATTAATTGGCTGCTTTTTTTTTGCACAAAAATAGCGCTATACTCAAGCTATGCTTTTTTAGACTGGGGGTTTGATGCAACAAATTGAAATATTTGATATTCCTAGCCCTTGTAAAGGTATTTGCTTGGTTAATAATCGAGGCTACTGCAAAGGATGTTATCGCAGTCGTGATGAGCGATTTTCGTGGAATTCGTTAACCAATGCCCAAAAAAAGAAAGTATTGAGCCTATGCCAACAACGCTATAAACGTTATTTACAGCAAAAAAATAAAGCTGAGCAAACCGCTTCGCCAACACGGCAGCAAGGCTTTGATTTTTAAAATTGTAGTTTGTACTTTGACCTGAGTTTAGCTACCGTGCCATTGTTGTGTAATTTCTTAAGTGTAGTCTCAAGCTGCAAAGCAATACTCGCATGGCTATTATGTAAATAATGATAAAGCGGGTAGGTAGCAACCACTTGTTTTTCATAGCAACCTAAAGCAGGAGGAATAGTTTTATTGGCCATCGCAAAATCAATCAGTAATGCAGCTTCTACTTTTTGCTGGATCAGTAAATTTAATTGAGTGGTATTATTTTTTACTTCAATAACCTCGCCTTGAAAATCAATACTGTCTAAATATCGTTGTTGCACAGGGTAGCTGGCTATAATAGCAACGCTATCCATTGTTTTAGTAGAGCTGGGTTCACAGTGCTTATAAAGCTCAAGATTAAATTTGAATAACGGGTAATTAACTCGAATTAAGTTTTTGTAAGCACTTTCAATACTAATATCACGAGCAAGTTGCCCAGCTAACATGCCATTATTTGCCGCAAATAATGCATTTTGACGATTAAAATCGATAATATTTAATTTAAAGCCTATATCTGCATACGCTAATTGTAATAGCTCAATAGTATAATTTGCTTGCTGGGTGTTCTGTGGGCGATTAAATGTATAGCTGTAACTATGGCCAAATGACGGATTGCTAAAAACTAAACCTATTAATACAAGTAGTCCTTTAGAGTATTTAAACACGTCAGTATTTCCAGTCTATTAGAGGCAAATGAGTAGGTGGGTATAATAACAAATTGGCTGTCTTTTGCCCAGTTTCTAGTCATAATCTAGCAGGGTCTATCTTTAACAATTATTGAGCCCCTTGGATTATTTACGGCAGATTCTTTTTATTCGCTACAGAGTTAGTTTATTATAAGTTTAAACGTATAATCTAAGTTTTATCGGGCCAGTGAAAGGGGTAATATGAGTTATAACCTGTGTGATTTACCACGAGAGAAAAAGTATCAAATTCAGTTAGACTACGAAGCTTCATTTTGGGCATATCAAATTAAGCGTGGCAAGAAAACGCGTGAACAAGTTTATGACACCCTGCATAGTCGTCCTGTTGCGGAGCAAGGTTTTTTAAAGCAAAAGTTTGAGCAATATTTGGCACTTATGCTAAGTTAGAGTTTAGTTGCTATGGTTGTTATAAAACAATTAGAACCAGTTAAAACGCCCTTAATAAATAAGTTTTATACCTTACATAAAGTTCGCGGTCGCGCAAATAAACAAGACCAACTGTGGGTCGCATACGATAACCACACGATGATTGCGGCGTGCCGCTTACAACATAAACCGACTTTTTTATTTTTATCGACTGTTTTTGTGGCCCCTGAATACCGCTCAACTGGTGTTGCAACAAAGCTGTTAAGCACGCTTTTAAATCAGCAAACCGACGTTGTTTACACATTCGCTTACCAACATATTACTGATTTTTATCAGGCACTTGGTTTTAACCAGGTGTTAACATATACTCCTGAGTTATTAACGCTATTTGATGCATACAAGCACCGCAATATTATTGCATTGAAATATCAGCAACCCTAAATCAGCATAGGAAACACATGGGCATCTGTATTAATAGGTTTATCACAGCCATGTTTGTGCTATTTATGCTTATAAGCCTCGCTGCAACAGCGCAAGTAAAAAGGCTATCCCCGAGCGAAGGGTTATCTCAAAGCTACGTTAATACTATGCTTATTGATAATAATGGCTATTTATGGCTCTCTACTGAAGGAGGGTTAAATCGCTACGACGGCTATCAGGTTATTCCAATTAATGGCCCAAATGGTGAGTTAGAAGAGACCATTATTGATCGCATATACCAAGATCCAGAAGGAAAAATTTGGATTGCTTCCTTGTTAGCGGGGCTTTTCAGGTATGACCCGCAAACAAATACCTATCAGCAGTATCTAAAAAAGCCGGTGACAGAAGAGCAAATTCTTCAGCAGTCTGTTTTTACTATGTTGGCCACAGATGATAAATCCTTGTGGATTGGACAAGGGCGAGTGTTTGCAAAACTTGATATAGCCAGTGGCTCTATTACTCCTTTATTTAAGCTGCCTGAGCAATTTGAAAATGCATTTGTACGTACCTTGTTTCATTACAATGGCTATATCTTTATTGGCAGTACAGACGGTGCTTATGTATTTAATATTGCAACGCAACAAGTACGCCCTCTAGAGCATTTAAGCGAAACCGATGTACACATCTATCAAAACAATGTGAAGTCATTTGCACTGGGTGATAGTAATCAGTTATTGGTTGGGGCTGTTAAAGGTTTATACGCTGTTGATATTAGCAATATAGAGGCATTGTTTAATAATAATGAGCAGTCATTTACAAATGAAAAGCTGCTGGCTGATTTAAATGTTTGGGATATAGATAATCAGCAGGGGGTTCTTGATTTAGCAACAGACAAAGGTCTGCTCAGCTTTAATTTGACCACCAAAACGGTGGTTAAAAATAAACGTATTCAACAAAGTAAATACACCCTTGCCGATACCAGCATTATTGATATGGTAAAAGATAAATCAGGCGGTATGTGGCTTGCGACTAAAACTGATGGTGCTTTTTATTTATCGGGAGACAACTATAAGTTTTATAATGTAGAGGGAAATGCTCTGGGAGGGGATGGATTTTCGCATCACTCAGTCTGGGCAATTAAACAATTCCAAGATAAGTTATGGTTAGGTACCCATAATGGTTTAACTGCGGTTGATATAAAAAATAACACCTCAACGGTGTATTTAAAAGATTATAAAGTTGATTTACTAACCACAGAATTTACTATTTTCAAAATTATGCCTTACAAAAATAAACTTTGGTTACAAACAAACCGAGGGCTGTTTATTTTTGACCCCCAAACCCAGCAGCTTACTCAACCTAAAACTGCCAGCCCCAAGAACCAAATATTTTTAAACGACTGGATGCATGGTATTGCCTTGTTAGAAAATGGTGATTTATATTTTGTTCACCCTGATCATGGCATGTTTAAATATAATATTGATAGCCTGATTTTAACCCCATTAAAAGGCGAATTTTCCCAATTTGACCCGTTCTTAGCACATGGCTTTTTACTGCCGTTGCCCTCTCAGCCAAAGTGGCCGCTATTTTTTAGTGGTGGGGTGTTATACCAGTTTAATCCTGATGAGCTCAGTTTAAATACGCTTTATAAAGTACCCAAACATCATGACAATGTTGCAGTGAGAATTCTTTCGTATGTTGAAGACAGGCAAGGGATTCTATGGCTCTCTTTATCTAACTTTGGTTTGATTGGAATTGATGCCAGCAGCTATGAATTAGTGCATACCATTGATTTAGATAAAAATAAATTAGGCACACTATTATACGATATGGTGCTAGATGAAGAGGGAATGATTTGGATGAGTAGTCATAAAGGAATATGGCGACTAAACCCTAACACTATTCATTTTCAGCAGTTTACTACATCAGACGGGGTGCTTTCTGCTGAATTTAATAGTGGTGCTATGGCAAAATTAAATGATGGACGAATTGCCTATGGTAGCCTTAAAGGCTTTACCTATTTTGATCCCAAAGAGAATAAAAATAGCCAAGGTTTGTTAGAACATGTCAACATTACTCGCATTAATTTAATGTCTCGAAATTTGTCGATTAACTTACAACAGCCATTAAAAAATATTATTTTAAATCATGATGATATAGGGCTTGAAATTGCGTTCTCAGCGATGTCATTCAGTTTTCAAGAACGTATTATTTATGAATATCAGCTCGATAAAGGTAAAAAAAGTTATACCCGTAATAATCGCGTGGTGTTTCCTAAATTAAACCCCGGTAGCTACCAGTTAAAAGTCTGGGCAAAGGATCCGTTGACGGGTGAGTATACTCCGCCAGCAACGTTAAATATTAAAGTGAAATACCCGTTATGGCGGGCCCCTTACTTTTTAGCACTTTATGCTATTTTGTTGATCACTGTAGTGACTGCATGGGTGATGAGACGTAACAAAATACAGCGTATTTTATTAGCTGCACACAAAGAAAGCCAAGATAGCGAGGCGCGCTTAAAGCTTGCGCTAGAGGGGAGTGAATCGGGGGTATGGGATTGGCAAGCAAATCAGTTAAATATTTATCAGCCAAGGTTAGTCAACGAATTAGGTTATGCGGAAGACTCAGTCAGTTTAGATGACTACTTAGATAAAGTTCACCCACAAGAGCGTGCTATTTTTAGGTTAGAGTGGTTAGAATTTTTATCAACTGACAAAGGATATTTTAACTGTACTTACCGATTGCGTCATGCCAAAGGTCATTGGCGCTGGTACAAAGACTTTGGCAAAGTGGTTGAATGGAATGAAACAACTCCGCAAAAAGTAGCGGGTACGTATACCAATATGACACGCGAGATGGCATTTGAAGAACACGCTCGACTATTTACTGCCGCGTTTGAGCAGACTCGAGATTGGGTGTTTATTTTAGATAAAAACTTTAATATACGTGCTTCAAATAAGTCGCTACAAGCGGCTTTTGCTTTATCGGCAGAGCCTCGTTCAACTCGCTCACTTAATTTAGGTATGACTCGCAGTAGCTATTTTGATTATTTACGCATTATGCAAAAACTTGAAGTAGGTGAGCATTTCTCATGTGAAGATACTGTGGTATTGGCTAATAAGGAACAGCGCCATGTGTTAGTAAAAATAAGCGCTGTAGCGGATGAAAGCCAAAGATTAAGCAGTTATGTGGTTATTTTAACGGATATTAATGCCCAAAAGTCAGCTGAGAATGAGCTACATTTATTAACTAATTACGATTCATTAACGGGTTTGCCAAACAGAACTCTGTTTAACGACCGAGCTATGCATGCCATAGATCAAGCGCGTCGCCATCACAGTAAAGTCGCTTTAATACACGTAAATATAAAACGCTTTAAATACTTTAATGACTCATTTGGGACAGAAAGCGCTGATGAGATCATTAAGCTGGTGGCAAATCGTTTAAAAATAGCATTGCGTCCCTGTGATAGCGTAGCGCGTTTAAGTGGTGGTGAATTTGTTATTTTAGTTGAAGATATTCAACAAATAGAAGAAGTATTACTTATATGCACCAAGCTTATGGATTGTGTGAGTAAAGACATTGCTATGAATAACCAAAGTGTGAAGGTTCATCTAAGTATTGGGGTGGCGCTTTTCCCTGATGACGCGACGCATTATAAAGCGCTGTTAAAAGCATCAAATGTGGCGCTCTATTATGCTAAAGATGCTTTAGAAGGTGGTTACAAGTTTTACAAACAAGAAATGAATCAAAAAATTGAAAGGGCGCTGCATTTAGAGTCGCAATTGATCAAAGCGTATCATGAGCACGAGTTTTGTAATTACTATCAACCTATAATTAGTACATCTACACAAAGAACGGTAGGCTTTGAGGTGTTATTACGCTGGCCTGAAAATCAGCTAGCTAGTACGCAAGAGTTTGCAAATGTGGCTGAAAATATTGGTTTAATTACCAAAATTATGCTGCAAACATTTAAACGAGCACTTGTACAATTAGTGCGTTGGCGCACAGTTAACCCCGATTTATATTTATCAATTAATCTATCGGCACTTGATTTTGAGTTTGCTGAGCTTATGCCTGAAATTCGCCAGGCATTGAGTAATGCGGCACTACCGCCTGAGGCTATTGTATTTGAAATAACAGAGTCTATTTTAATGAGAGACTCAGAGTATGCGCTTAAAAATATGGATGCACTAAAGCAGCTCGGATGTAAATTATACATGGATGACTTTGGAACAGGTTATGCTTCATTAACGTATTTAAAGCGCTTCCCCATTGATGTATTAAAAATTGATCGTAGTTTTGTGCAAGATATTGGTATTGATTCGGATAATGAAGCGATTATTCAATCCACGCTGACTTTAGCCAGCAGTTTAGGTAAAGAGTGTATTGCTGAAGGGGTTGAAAGCGCACATCAACTGGCCTTCTTAAAAGCTCAAGGTTGCAGCTACTTTCAAGGTTATTTGTTCAGTAAAGCGGTGCCTAAAGAGCAAGTGCTTGAGCTCATTGAACGCGATTGGCAGCCTGTATTTTCACAAGCTTAAAGCGCCTCAGCTTTGTGTATGTGTTATTAAGGGCGCTTACCACAATGGCGACAAAATAAATGTGAGCTGCGTTTATTAAGTTCCGCTTTTATTGCTTTATTAGCTTCTAACTTACTTAACCCGAGTTTGTAGCGAAGATCTTCTAGGTGATGTAATTGCTCGTCGGAGAGTTTACCGTCGGTTATTTGCTCATGGGTGGCATCTTCAAATAACTGACGACGTTTACGAACTTGCTCTGAAAAGCTCGACGCTAATAAACCAGTGGGTATAGCCACCATGCCCATGCTTACTAGAGTGATGACACCACCAAACAGCTTACCAATGGGTGTTATTGGCACAACATCACCATAGCCTACAGTCGTAAGTGTTGCCATTGCCCACCACATTGCGGCCGGAATTGAGCCAAACTTGTCTGGTTGAATGTCATGTTCTAATAAATAAATACCGCATGAAGCTAAAATAAGTACTACTGCCATAATAAAAAATGCAGCCAATAATGAACTTGCTTCATCAATAAATGCCTGTAATAACAGCTGCATAGCCCGTGAATAACGAGTGAGCTTAAATACTCTTAATAAACGTAGTACGCGTAAAAAACGCAAGTCTAAAGCAAAGAAAAGCATTAGCAGGCTTGGCAAAATGGCGATTAAATCGATGATAGCCAGTGGTGATAAAATATAGCGGATCCGCTTTTGTGTATTGGAGCAATCCATAGAGGCGTATTTTACTCTATCTACACAGGTCCAAGCACGTATTAGGTATTCAGCACTAAATATGGCAACCGATACCAGCTCTAACATTAAAAATTCGTTGTAGTACTCAGTGGCAATGCTGTGCACTGATTCGAGTACGATGGCCACCACATTTATCATAATAATAGTGATTAGTAGGGCATCTAAAAAGTGACCGGCCCGTTGGTACTTACCTGAAGACTCAAATACTTGGTTGATGGTTTGTCTAAGTTTCTGCATAATAATTATTATAATGTGAGTAACATATTGATACTGCCTTCTTCAAAATCACGACTAATTTTAAATCCGAGTTTACGAGCCAGCTCAATCATGCCAGTGTTTTCAGGTAGGGTGATCCCCTCAACGGTTTTTACCCCTTGGCGCTTACAATGAGAAATTGCTGCATTCATTAAAATACGTCCTAATCCAAGCCCTTGGCAATCAGAACGTACTACAATAGCAAACTCTGCTTGTAAGTTATCTGGGTCCATAATCACTCGTGAAACCCCTAAGGTGTGCTGTTGCTCGTCTTGTGTTTGGGTAACAATAAACGCCATTTCGCGGTCGTAATCAATTTGCGTCATTTTCGCGAGTTGATCGTGGTTAAATTGTGGTAACTCACCAAAAAAGCGTTTATACCTATCTTCTTTAGTTAATGACTGGTCAAACGCTTGATGTGCTTGCTCATCTTCAGGTTTGATTGGTCTGAGCGTTGCTAAGGTATTATTTTTTAAAGTGACTTGTTCAACTAGTTCAATAGGGTAAGGACGAATAGATAAACGTTTTCGATGTGCTTGAGCCTGATACTGATTCAAATTCATGGTGGCATCAAGTACTAAAAACTGGCCATTACTAGCTAGAATAGGATTTAGCTCTAACGAGGTGATATCCGGTTGTTCTACGACCAATTGAGAAATTCGAGTTAGTAGTGAACACAAGCGATATTTATCTACTTTTTCTGGCAGAACACGATCTTTAAGTACGCCTTTATCATGGGCGGCGGCAATTAAATATTTAGCTAGGTTCATATTCAGTGGTGGCAAAGCGACTGCGGCTTGTGCATATTCAAGCCCTGTACCGGCTTCACCTAATAAAATAACCGGCCCAAAATTAGGCTCTGTTTTTATGGCTATACGCAGCTCGTTAGCTCCCGCTCGAGGTGCCATTTTTTGTAATGAAAAACCATCAATTATGGCATCAGGGTAGGTGTTCTTTATTCTTAACAGCATGGCAAATGCGGTTTGCTCTACCTCTTGCGCATCATTGAGGTTTAGTACGACACCGCCGACTTCAGACTTAGAGGGAATACTGGGGCTAATCAATTTCAATGCCACTGGAAAGCCCAGCTCTATTGCTTGCTCTTTGGCTTCGGTTGGAGTGTAGGCAACTTCAGTTTGAATACAGTCAATGCCGTAACTACTTAAAATATGACTTGCTTGATGGGTTGATAAGTAATGTTGTTCATCATTTAAAAACTCTTTTATAGTCGCTTTCGCTGCTGCTTTATTAATAGTGGCATCGTCAGTATTTGATTCTGGCGTTTGAGTTAAATGCTTTTGATTACGACGGTAGCTTACTAAGTGCATAAAGGCGCCTACCGCCCCTTCTGGGGTACGATAGGTAGGGATGGCGTTATTAGCGCAGATGCGTCTTGCAGCAAAAGCAGCATCTTCTCCCATAAAATTAGTAATTACATACGGGCGTGCCATTTTCGGTAATTTATTTAGTGCCTCAACAATAACCTGAGCGTAATTTTCACTTGGGGCCAAAGCTGATGGAGTGTGGATGATCAGTAAGTTTTTAACTTCTTTAGCATTTAGTAATATTTCTAACGCATGCTTATAACGCACTGGCGCAGAATCGCCAAATATATCGACCGGATTAGCAGCGGTGTCTGAATGCGGGATCACTTTATTAAGTGCTTCGCGAGTTTCATCACTGAGCTGAGCAAGTTTTCCTGAGCTTTGAATGAGTTCATCAACGGCCATCACTCCAGGGCCGCCACCATTGGTTAATATGGTAAGTTGCTCTACTTGCAGTAACTTAGGATGCATTGCCAAGGTTTGGGTGGCGGCAAAGAGCTCACGTAAGTCGTTTACTCTTAGCATACCCGCACGTTGAAACATGGCATCATATACCGCATCTGAGCTTTGCTTTCCGCCGGTGTGTATTTCAGCGGCGAGAGCTCCTGCGCTGGTTCTGCCAGTTTTAATAGCAATAACAGGTTTAGAAAATGCGGCTGCTCGAGCGGCAGAAATAAAGCTGCGGATATCATCAATATTATCGATGTACAGTAAGATGGCTTTGGTTTTAGCATCACGGCCTAAAAAGTCGAGTATTTCGTCAAACTCAATATCTAAACAATCCCCCATAGATACAAAGTATGAAAAGCCAATTTCTTTATTTTTTGCCCAATCAAGAATAGTTGAGCAAACTGCTGCAGATTGCGATACAAAAGCCAGTTTACCTGGCGTGGCAACAGTATGAGAAAAGCTTGCATTTAAGCCTATATGCGGAATAAGTAACCCTAAGCAATTTGAGCCAAGCAGGGTGACTTTATGCTTAGCTGCGCTCTCTTTGAGTGCCATTTTTTGAACTGTGGTTAAGCCATCCGCAATAATAATGGCACTATGACAGCCAAGCGTTCCTAGTTGCTCAATAATTTTCATTAAGGTGTTTTTATTGGTACAGATAACGGCTAAATCAGGCACTTTGGGTAAGGCTTCAATACTAGGATAAGCCAGCACGCCATGCACCGCTGTATGATTGGGTGTAACGGGCATAATTGGCCCTTTAAAGCCACCTTGCAGTAAGTTTCGCATAACCACATTACCTGCACGAGTGGCGGTGTTTGATGCCCCAATAACAGCGACAGAGCTTGGGTTAAAAAACTGGCTAATACGTTTTAGACTCATTGCGTTTCCTTGGCTGATTAAGTTTTGCGTTCTGTACTGCCTCAATGTAACCTGTTTAATGTGTTTTTTCGAGCGTGAACATGCTTATTATTGATATTAGGGTCTGTTGACCTTTCAAGGTTAAACTTGCAGCAGTCTGTTTGGTATTTAGGCAAGGCAGAGCCTATGTGGTGTGGTTATTCCCATTATATAGGCGATAACGCAGCATAAATGCCAAACAGGCGCTGCCCTTTGGG